>NZ_JAKGUE010000005.1:0-79078 GCF_021568795.1 Dethiosulfovibrio faecalis | reverse complement strand
GGTTCAAAAAACCGGGCCCGACTTTTTACACTCGGTCCCTTGTATCCTGGTTTTTTGTGTGGTAATATCGCCACACAAAGGAGGGGTTCCCATGGCGGATAAGGACCGGACCGTCGCCGTGTTCAAGGCCTTGGCCCATCCCCTCAGGCTGGAGATAGTCAGGAGGCTGGGCGGAGGCGAGGTTTGCGCTTGCGAGATAGCCCGGTGGTTCGAGTCGGATAGGACCACGGTCAGCAAGCATCTGGCTGTGTTGAGAGATGCAGAGGTACTGAAGGATCGCAGGGAGGGACAGAAGATCCTATATTCCATCGCTTTGCCCTGCGTTTCCGACATGATAAGGTGCGTCGACTCCGATCGATGCGCGCCTATTTGTCCTAAAGGAGGTTGTCGAGATGACAGTTAAGATTCTGATACTGGGGACAGGCTGTCCCAAGTGCAAGAAACTTGCCGAACTGGCCGAGGCCGCTGCAAAGGAGTTGGGTTTGGATTACTCGGTGGAGAAGGTAACCGATATCTCCGAGATCATGGAGTTCGGCGTGGCCGGTACGCCGGGTTTGGTGGTAAACGACAAGGTTGTGTCGGCTGGAAGGATTCCGACCCCTCTGGCGGTCAAGAGGCTCATCTCCGAGGCTCTTTAGGGTTGTAGGCCCCTCAAGGGCCTTTTTTTCGAGAAGATATGTGGTATTTACGTCACATACGTAGGGGAAAACGAAGGAAAGAGGGGTCCCACATTGGAGGATAAAAGGAAATTTGCTTGGATATTAGGGGTGTTTCTCCTTGCCTACTGGCTTCCTATCGACTCTCAGGGGGTGCGGTCCGGTGCGGTGGAGGCCTTGGCTATGCTCCACGAGTACGCCAGGGAACACGTGCTGCTGTGTCTGATACCGGCTTTCTTCATTGCCGGGGCCATCTCCGTCTTCGTCAGTCAACAGGCGGTCATGAAATACCTGGGGGGGCAGGCTAAAAAATGGGTGGCCTATTCGGTTGCGGCGGTCTCCGGGACCATCCTGGCCGTGTGTTCCTGCACCGTGTTGCCTCTTTTCGCCGGTATATACAAAAGAGGAGCCGGTCTCGGGCCTGCCACTGCGTTTCTGTATTCCGGACCGGCCATAAACGTTTTGTCGATCATACTTACCGCCAGGGTCCTGGGGTTCAAACTGGGTGTAGCCAGAGCAGTAGGAGCGATAATCTTTTCCGTGTTAATCGGAATCTCCATGGCGTTCATCTTTCGTGGCGAGGAGGAGGCACGGCAGAAGGGGTTCGCCCAGCTTCCCGACGACGGTTCCGAAAGGCCTCTTTGGAAGACGGTTTGGCATATGGCCAGCATGGTGGCTTTTTTGGTCTTCGCCAACTGGGCTGCGCCGAAGGCTCCCGGTGGAGTTTGGGAGGCCGTTTATTCCGTCAAATGGTACGTTGCGGCGGCAGCCTTCCTATCCACATCGGTGGCTACGGTCGCTTGGTTTGACGGGGATGAAAAGCGGGAATGGATGGATTCCACCTTCGGCTATGCCCTTCAGGTATTGCCCCTTTTGTTTGGCGGGGTCCTGGTTGCTGGCTTTCTGCTGGGACGGCCCGGACACGAGGCCCTCATTCCAGGCGAATGGGTAGCCTCTTTGGTGGGAGGAAACTCGGTGGGGGCCAATTTCTTCGCCTCCATCTCCGGGGCCTTCATGTACTTCGCCACCTTGACGGAGGTGCCAATACTCCAGGGGCTTCTGGGGTCCGGAATGGGTCAGGGACCTGCCCTGGCGCTTCTGCTGGCGGGGCCTGCCCTGTCTTTGCCCAATATGCTGGTCATTAGAAGCGTCATAGGCACTAAAAAGACCGTTGCCTACGTGGGGCTGGTGGTCGTCATGTCCACCATAGTGGGAACCATATTCGGGTACATCTCATGAGGATATTGTTTCTGTGCACCGGGAATTCCTGTAGAAGTCAGATGGCGGAGGGTTGGGCCAGACACACATGGGGGGATCGATACACAGCTTTCTCCGCCGGATCGGACCCTCATGGCCTGGACCCTCTAGCAGTAAGGGTTATGGCCGAGGCGGGAGTGGATATCTCTGGACATCGATCCAAGAGCGTTACAGAGTTTTTTGATTCGTCCATGGACTTGGTTATAACCGTTTGCGACAAGGCCAGAGGCACCTGTCCGGTCTTTCCCGGCGATGCCGAGATGATTCACGCGGGATTCGAGGACCCTCCGGCGTTGGCAAGAGAGGCCCAGAGCGAGGAAGAGGCGCTGTTTTTTTACCGAAGGGTTCGAGACGAGATCAAGGCCTTCGTGGAGAGCTTGCCCGAAATTGTAGGATGATTGCAGAGCTCCGCTAAGTAGACAGCGTATCCCCATGAAGTATTTCCGTCTGGGTCCTTTCTCGAACGGGTTCTGTCGGGATGGCCTTGCGGAGGAGTTCTGGTTAATATAGGTGGCGGCATCTAATAGATGCCGCCACCTATATAATTACCTGGCAAGTATGTAGTTTTCCGCTTCCACCGCTGCTATTGCGCCATCCGAGGCTGCTGTGATGACCTGTCGGAGGGTCTTTGTCCTGACGTCCCCTGCCACGTACACGCCCGGGCAGGATGTCTCCATCTTTTCGTTGGCTTTTATGAAGCCTTGGTCCATCTCGACCTGGTCCTGGAAGATCTGGGTCTTAGGCGTCAGTCCTACATAGGGGAAGACGATAAAGTCCTTCGTTCCCTCTCCAGGGAGGATAGTCCTCTGTTCTTTGGTCTTTACGTTTTCTATAACCATGGATGTCACGCAGTCCGTGCCTCCGATGGACTTAACGACCGAATCCCATACGAACTCGAGGCATTTGCATTCGAAGGCTCTCTCCTGTATGGATTTAGCCGCTCTAAGTTGATCTCTTCTGTGGATCAAAGTCACCTTGTTGGCGAACTTGGTAAGGTACATGGCTTCCTCTACCGCGGAGTCTCCTCCGCCTACGACGTAGACGTCCTTGCCGATGCAGTTGTTAGCGTCGCAGGTGGAACAGAAGGAAATACCCTTGCCTATGAGTTCGGCTTCTCCGTCGCAACCGATTGGTTTGGGTTTTACCCCCGTGGCTATTATTACGCTTTTGGCGTGGTACTCGTTCCTAAAGGTATGGACTATTTTATCCGTCCCTGTTAGTTCGACCTCTTTTACTCCTGTAAGCTTGAATTTGCATCCAAACCTTTTGGCCTGTTTGTAAAAGAGGTTCATCAATTCCTCTCCGCCGACCCCTTCGGGAAAGCCAGGGTAGTTCTCTAGACCCTGTGTGGAGGTTATCAATCCGCCGACCAATCCCTGTTCTATTACCAGGGTGTTGAGCCTGGCTCTTCCGCAGTATATACCTGCCGTCAGTCCCGCTGACCCTGCCCCTATGATAACTACGTCGTAGTCCTCTCTCTTCTTAGCCATTAAGGACCTCTCCTCACATGAAGAATTTCACCAGCAGTTTGCTGCCCACGAAGGCCCCCAGAAACATGAACGCCAAATAGATCCATCCGGATAGGGCCATGGAGGCCACCCCGCTGAAAAGGGCTCCTATATTACATCCGAAGGCAATTCTGGCCCCGTATCCCATGAGGAGACCACCTAGAATGGCGGCTACCATCTGTCTCAGGCTCTTTATCTTCTTTATCTTGAACTCCGATGCCAACAATGTCGCAAGGAGGGCTCCTACGATTATACCTATGTTTCTGATGCTTCCTCCGTTGGCTAACAATCCCTTGGATAACGCCTTTCCGTGACTACCAGCGTAGTATACCCATGTATCGACCGATCCTCCCAATGTCTCGTAGATCCAGGTTCCCCAAAGGGCGAAAGGAGATGTCACTCCCCAAGGTTTGCCGGATGAAGCGAAAATAGCGATGTTGAGGACCGCCAGGATAACCGCACCTGCGTAATAAGGCCAAGGGGTTTTAAGGAAATGCCTGTAGTATTTGTTATCCCTTATATTCACCTTTATCCACTCATTTCGTCTTCTCGATCCAAATCTCCCACTGCCCGTCGTCGATCTCCTCTATCTCGCAGTTGTAACCCTCTTTGTTGGCCCACTCTGGGACGTTCTTTACCGCACAACTGTGATCGATCTCTATTGTTATGGTATCGCCGACGGACATCTCGGCCATTTTTTTCTGGGCCTTTATAAGCGGTATGGGGCAGGCTTCCCCGAGGCAGTCGAGAGTGTATTCTTTCGCCATGGTGTGTGTCCTCCTTAGTTTTTTTGTAAGATATGTCTATTGTTTATTTTTCTAGGCTTTTTCTGTTGCTAAACCAGTCTGCCAGGATGAAAAGCCCCATCAGAAGGCCAAATTGAACGACCAAAGCGGGGAACCATCCCAGTACGTCGGGAAGAAATATCTTTACGCTTCCATCGATAAATGTCGGTTTCCAGTAATTGAAGTCACGAGCTCCCCATACAGAGCCGACGATGAAGAATACCAGTGAGAGCCACTGCATAGAAAAGCCTTCTCCTACTCTCATCAGGGTTCCTGAAGCGCAGCCTCCTGCTATGACCATGCCTATCCCGAACATAAACGCTCCGATGGCTATGTGAACTCCCACAGGAGAGATGTTTCCGGGAATGGGTTGCCCAGTTACGCTGGCTTTGTACTGAATAGCCGCAAATCCTACAGTGGCCAGTGCGATGGCGACTATCACCGCCTTGGTTAGGTTCGTTCCACCAGTAAGAACCGGATCCCTCATAGAAGCGGTGAAACAGAAACGAGAGGCTCTTAGGGTCAATCCCAGTAATATTCCAAAAAACCAAAAAGATGGGTTACTAGGACTGAAGTTGCTTAAATAAAATCCTACAGCTACAATAACAACCAGTAAAAGAAGGGCGATTGGGAGTTGATTTGCCTTCTTCTTCCGTGTAGATCTCTTTGCTCTCTCCACGTCTCTCACCTCCCTTCTAGTTAAATATTTAACTATTATGCTCTATGGTCATTATATTCTTTTCCTTAGTGAAGTAGTTAACGGATAAACTTATGCACCATCGCTCTTACCGATGGACAGGAGGGGACCGTATTTGAACCTATCGACCATAAAGTATTTCCTTAACATAGTTGAGGAAAAGAGCATCTCCAAGGCCGCTCAAAAACTCCATATGAGCCAGTCGGCATTAAGTCAGCAGCTTAAACAGCTTGAGGAAGAGATGGATACATTGCTTTTAGAGAGGAGCAATCATGGTATCTCCCTGACTAAGTCGGGGGATCTCTTTTATTGTTATGCCCAGATATTCGAGGAGTTATACGAGAAGATGAGGTCCGAGATGGAGCTTCTGAAACATCGATCAATATCCGTTATCCGCGTGAGTTCGTCCACCAGCATCTGCGAGTACCTTGTACCCTGTGCCTTGACGGCTTACCAGAGGAGAAATCCCTCTATTAGATTCAACAACATCTGTAACTATACCGAGGAGGTCCTGGAGGACGTCAGAAATTTTCGGTCCGATATAGGGTTCATCTCCCAGGAGAAGGGGAGTGACGAGGACCTTTTTGTGCACAAGTTGATGGACAATAGGTTGGCGATAATAAGTTCCCCAAAAAATAGAGCGATCGAAGATATTCGATCGCTCTGCGAGCTCGCTAACATGAACCTATTGTTGTGTCCTAAAAAGTCCGGTCTTCGTGGAATAATAGATAAAGCTTTCTCCGATAACGGAGTGTCTCCGGAAAAACTGAACGTGGTAATGGAGATGGGCAGCTTAGAGGCATTGAAAGCATCTGTGGCGAACGATGATGGAGTTTCTATAGTTCCTTACGTTACAATTAAAAAAGAGCTTTATCTTGAGATGTTGAAACAACATATTATTCCGGATGTGGACATGAGCTGCCCCGTCTCGATAGTCTATCATCGGTCGTCTCTTCAGATGCCCGAGTTGGATTCTTTTATAGAGTTTATGCTTCATGAGGGGAAGGATAGTTTTTGCTGATGGTGATCTCGAAAACGCCAGGTACGACCTCTTCCAGCTCGATAGAGCATCCCATCTCGTCGGCGATATCCTTGACGTTCAATGGGGCGCAGCTATGGTCTGAAACAAGGAGGACGCTCTCTCCCGGCCTCATCTTCTCCATCGCCACCTTGGCTTTCATTCCAGGTATGGGGCAAAAGTCCCCTAGACAGTCGATTTTTTTCAATTCGATACCCCCTTGCCCCTAATATACCTTAATGTATCTGGGGCCTCCAGATTATCGGTGGTCTCGTTCTGGATATCTCCTCCGTATTGAGGGGTTTAAAGTATAAAAAAGACGGTTACCCTTAGCTTCGTAGGGTAACCGTCTTTTTTTATACCTTATTTTCTCGACCTGTGGCGTTGTGCTCTTATCAATTTATCCATTTCTCCGCTCTCTAAGGTTCCCCAGCCTACGAAAGTGTAGGGACGAGGAGTCCCAAAAAGCTCTTGGAATGACTTGAGGGGAAACTGGTTTAGAACGTAAGCCCTGTTGTCGTTCTGTTTTTGTTCTTCCTGTTTCGTGATGGTCCCGGTCTTTTTCTTCTTCTTTAGCTCAAACCAGTCGGAAGGCCAGAGTCCATCTTGCAACTCGACGTGTACTCCCTGAAGGGTCGATTTCCTCATAAAATCGAACGTAAAACTCTTCATCCCTGAAATCATCCCCGAAGGAGGCCAAGTCCTTTTAGTATTGTCCCTGCCTTTCACGAAGAAATCCAGGAGATCTATGGGGCCTCCAGGGGCTCGTGCAAAAATGACAAGATCCTCGAAGTTTACCGGTTCTCCATCGGTAAAGAGCATGCTGGTCCCGTAACTCAAGGCCATGAAGGACATGGTCAATCCAGGACATGTGTGTCCTCCGTAGTGATCATATACATCCGTGAGCCCTATTTCCTCGACCTGTCCGTCCGTCCCCAATACCTTCATGGGAGGAAGAGCTTCTGTAGCTGGAGGGTATTTCCCGGAGGCCTGGGAAATTCCTACGAAGGCGATGGTGCACAGTATCGAAATGGTGAGTATGTAACTTGACGACCTTAAGGTTTTGATTTTCATGGTGTCCTCCTAACAAAGAGAGATAAGACTATCTTTTAGAGGAATGTTAACAGCGAAGATCCGTCAGGTCAAGTGTCGATAGAGGTAATCAAGATCGTTTATGCGCGGTGTGCTTATATCCTGTTTCCAGAGGTCCCTCCCGTTATCGTCGAAAAATAGTCGTCTCCAGGGCATCTATAATGGCCTTCGCTGCAACCGTGGGCGGCGAATCTCCACGGACCACCATCTCTCGGATTGAATCCCGTTTCTTTGCTATGGAGGGATCCTGAGAGATTTTGTGGTGAATGTACTCCTCCACCATGGTGTCCATCCATTGGAGGGCCTGTCTGGCTCTCCTCTCTCGGAAGAACCCCGACTCTTTCATGGTTTTCTCGAACTCGGTAACGAGCTTCCACAGGTCGTCTATACCGTCGCCGGTGAGGGCGGAGCAGGCGTAGGCTCCGGTAGTCCAGCCCTCCGTTGCGGGACGGAGATAGTGAAGTATCTGCTCGTAGTCCGCCCTTGTGACCAGGGCCTTTCTTCGGTTGTCTCCGTCGGCTTTGTTGACCACTATGGCGTCGGCCAGCTCTATGATCCCCTTCTTTATTCCCTGAAGGTCGTCTCCCGCACCGGTCAACACCAGTACCATGAAGAAGTCAACCATGGATCTTACGGTGGTCTCGCTCTGGCCGACCCCTACCGTTTCCACCAGTATGACGTCGTATCCGGCGGCCTCGCATAGCAGCAGGGTCTCCCTGCTCTTTCTGGTGACTCCTCCCAGGGTTCCGCTGGAGGGAGAGGGCCTTATGAAGGCTCCGGGTTCCCTGGTGAGCTTTTCCATCCTGGTCTTGTCTCCCAGAATGCTTCCGCCCGAGACGGAGCTGCTGGGGTCCACGGCAAGCACCGCAACCTTGTGTCCTCTCTCGCAGAGAGAGCAGCCGAGGGTCTCTATGAAGGTGCTTTTTCCGACTCCGGGAACCCCTGTTATCCCTACTCTTACGGCGTTTCCGGTATTCGGTAATATCCTCTGGACGAGCTCCTGGGCAGGGTCGAAGTGTCTGGGGGCGTTGCTCTCTATGAGGGTTATCCCTCTGGAGAGAATCATCCTGTCTCCCGCGAGGATGCCCCTCTCGTAGTCGTCCAAGGTCAGTTTTTTTCTGGATGGAGTCTTCCCCGTCCCGGTGGGGGCGGCTCCGTCCTTGACCCCGTCGACCCCGGTCATAACCCGACAGGAGAACTGGGATCCCCCCTCTTGGGGGACCCAGTCGGGCCTGTAGGTCTCGTAGGTCATCTAGGGCAGATCCTGGTCGGAAAGTCGACGGTTGAGGATTTCCAGCATCTCCTTGGCCGCCGCCGGTATGACCGTTCCGGGACCGTATATCGCGGCGGCTCCGTGCTCTCTCAGGTATTCGTAGTCCTGGGCCGGGATGACCCCTCCGGCTATGACCATTATGTCGTCTCTGCCCCTCTTGGCAAGCTCCTCTATGAGCTGGGGCAGAAGGGTCTTGTGCCCTGCGGCCAGGGAGCTCATGCCGACTATGTGGACGTCGTTGTCCACAGCCTCCTGAGCGGTCTCCGCCGGGGTCTGGAAGAGGGCTCCGACGTCCACGTCGAACCCCATGTCGGCGTAGGCGGTGGCCACCACCTTGGCTCCCCGGTCGTGGCCGTCCTGGCCCATCTTGGCCACCATTATCCTGGGCCTTCGCCCCTCCCGTATCTCGAAGTCGGCGGTCATTCCGCGAACTTCCTCTATGATATCCTCGTCGGCGAACTCGCTGCTGTAGATTCCCGAGATGGACCGTATGACCGCCTTATGTCTTCCGCAGACCTTCTCCACGGCGTCGGATATCTCTCCCAGACTGGCCCTCGCCCTGGCGGCGTCGACCGCCAGGTCAAGCAGGTTCCCCTCGCCGGTCTCCATGGAGTAGGTAAGGGCGTCCAACGCCTTTATTACTCGGTCGGTGTCCCTCTCGGAGCGAAGCTTCTCCAGCCGCCTTATCTGGGCCTGTCGGACCGCCGAGTTGTCCACCTCGAGGATGTCTATGGGGTCCTCCTTTTCCAATTTGTGAAAGTTCACTCCCAGAATTTTCTCTTTGCCCGAGTCTATGTGGGCCTGCCGTCTGGCCGCCGCCTCCTCGATCCTCATCTTTGGAAGACCGGTGTCTATGGCCTTGGACATGCCCCCTAGCTCCTCCACCTCCTGGATATGTTCCCAGGCTCGACGGATAAGCTCGTCGGTAAGGGTCTCCACATAATAGGAGCCTCCCCAGGGATCTATGACCTTACATACGCTGGTCTCGTCCTGGATGTAGAGCTGGGTGTTTCTGGCTATTCGGGCGGAGAAGTCGGTCGGCAGAGCTATGGCCTCGTCCAGGGCGTTGGTGTGGAGCGACTGGGTGTGCCCCAGAGCCGCAGCCATGGCCTCCACGCAGGTTCTGGCTATGTTGTTGAAGGGGTCCTGAGCGGTCAGACTCCATCCCGAGGTCTGGGAATGGGTCCTGAGAGCCATGGACTTGGCCTTCTTGGGATCGAACTGTTTTACTATCTTTGCCCAGAGCATCCTGGCGGCCCTCATCTTGGCGACCTCCATGAAGTAGTTCTTCCCAATGGCCCAGAAGAACGAGAGCCTCGGGGCGAAGTTGTCCACGTCGAGCCCCGCCTCTATACCGGTGCGGATGTACTCCAGACCGTCGGCCAGGGTGTAGCCCAGCTCTATGTCGGCTGTGGCGCCCGCCTCCTGCATGTGATAGCCCGATATGCTTATGCTGTTGAATTTGGGCATATGCCTGGATGTGTAGGAGAATATGTCCCCGATGATCCTCATAGACGCGTCAGGGGGATATATGTAGGTGTTTCGGACCATGAATTCCTTGAGTATGTCGTTCTGGATGGTTCCGCTCAGGAGGGAGCGGTCTACCCCCTGTTCCTCCGCCGCAAGGATGTAGAAGGCCATGACCGGGAGGACAGCTCCGTTCATGGTCATGGATACCGACATACGGTCCAGAGGGATCCCGGAAAATAGGATCTCCATGTCCAATATGGAGTCCACCGCCACCCCGGCCTTGCCGACGTCCCCCATGACCCTGGGATGGTCCGAATCGTAGCCCCTGTGGGTGGCAAGATCGAAGGCGATGGACAGGCCCTTCTGACCAGCCGCTAGGTTTCTCCTGTAGAAGGCGTTGCTCTCCTCGGCGGTGGAGAATCCGGCGTACTGCCGGACCGTCCACGGCCTGGTGACGTACATGGTGGAGTAGGGCCCTCTTAGAAACGGCGGAACCCCGGCCATGAAGTCCAGGTGCCTCAATCCCGCGATATCCTCTTTTCTGTAAAGGGATTTGAGGTCTATCTGCTCCATGGTCTTTGCGAGGTCGTCCTGATTTTCCCCCCACCTAGGAAGGGGCATCCCTTCGTCGGTGGATGGAACGGGGGGTATCTCTGTGAAGTCCGGTTTTGCTCTTGTCATTGGAACATTCCTCCGGTTCTCTGCAGCGATTCGAGTATCTCGAAGCAGTTGGCCCTGACGTGGATGAAGTCGTCCACGCCGGATTTCTCGTAGATTTCCTTGAACTCCGGAGCGGGGGCTCCCGCCAGGAGTACCTTCATCTCCGGCATGTTTTCCTTGAGAGCCTTGGCCAGAGGGGGCACCAGGTCGGGATAGCTTTCGTCGCTGGAGCATATCACCGTTACCGCGGCACCCGATTCGGAGGCGGCGCTGACCGCCTCCTGGATGGTGTCGAATCCGTCGTTTCTTATAACCTCGAAGTTGGCCACCTCCATGAAGGACGCGCTGAAGTCCGACCGGGCCTTGTGCCGTTTGAGCGGCCCCATTCCGGCCAGAAATATCTTGAAACCGCCTTCCCTGACGGCGAAGTCCTCGGTGCGACGGCGAAGTTCCTCGAACCTCTCCGTCCATCTGTGAGGGGCTATGGGGCGAACCCTTATATCACCTTGAAATCCGTCGTCCAGGATATGTCGTACCTCCGACAGAGTGGCTCCCGCCATGAATGTCTCGATCAGGGCCTTCATGAATGCTCCAGGTTCTCCTCCGATGCTGTCCAGAATGGATTTCAGGGTTTTCTCTCGATGTAGTTCGTCGGTCAGTTCCCGGTATTCGGAGATAGCTTTCTTCCTGACGGATTTCTCGTCTCGATCGGATCGGGGTGATTCGTCCAGAGGTCTCTCTGTGACGTTGGCGTAGGCGTTGGTGCCTACGGCTCTATCGGACCTGCGGTTCAGCTTTTCCTGTCGGGATTTAAGAACTCCGGCTACGTCGTCCTGAATCTTGCCGGTTTTAAGCGCCTCCAGGATTCCTCCGGAGCTCTCTATTTCCTGCATGTACTCCCAGCTTTTGCGATAGACCTGGTCCGTTAGTTTTTCGACGTACCAAGATCCGCCGACCGGGTCTATCGGTTGTCTGAGGTTGAACTCGTTCTGAAGGAGAACCTGTATGTTTCTCGATATCCTTCTGGACTGTTCCGTCCCCGTCCTGATCGGATCGTCGAAGCGACGTACCCATAGGGAATCGGCTCCTCCGATCACGGCTGAGAAGGCC
This sequence comes from Dethiosulfovibrio faecalis, assembly GCF_021568795.1. Taxonomy (NCBI): domain Bacteria; kingdom Thermotogati; phylum Synergistota; class Synergistia; order Synergistales; family Dethiosulfovibrionaceae; genus Dethiosulfovibrio; species Dethiosulfovibrio faecalis. The sequence goes on along the minus strand of NZ_JAKGUE010000005.1, from coordinate 67,552 downwards.
TGAGTCGTCCCTCTGAGGACGTTGACGTAGGGGTCGTAGACGGTTTGGGTGAATCGGGATGTGGAGGCGAACAGGTCGATCTTGGCCGATTCGTCCTTACCGCCGAAGGAGCGGACTATCCTGGACCAGAACATTCTAGCCGCCCTGAGCTTGGCGATCTCCATGAAGAAGTTGGCTCCGACGGGGAAGCTGAAGCGTATTTGTGAGGCGATATCGTCTACGTCGATACCCCTTATGGTCATAGCCCTTATGTAGGCTATGCCGGTCGCCATAGAACAGGCCAGTTCCTGGACGCAGTTGGCTCCACCGTCGTGGTACACGTCCCCCCTTATCAGGACCGTTTTGAGCTCTGGGGCGGATTCTCTGCCCCACTGTATGGACAGGGCCATCTCGTCCATCAGTTCGTCCATGGGACAGGACAGATGTCCGGATCCCGCAAGGGTTCCTATCGGATCCGCTCCTATGCACCCCCGTCGAGATCTCAAAGAGTCCCTCTTGCCCTGTGCCACCGCCCTGGCCGACATCAGTCCCAACATGGGAGCGCTGGAGGCTCCTGCGAAAAGGTGAATCGGATAGGTCGTCAGATCAAGGTCGGTCAACAGGTCGTCGACGTCCTTCAGCGTTGCCAGGGACAGTCCTCTGGTATCGTATCGATCGGAACTCTCCACGCAGTCCCTGGTCGATTGGTTGAGTACCAGATGGATGGAGTTCGATCCTCCTGAGAGCTCTTTCTTAACAGCCTTGTTGGCCTCCTCCGGCAGGTATTCGTCGATAGCTTGGGCAATGGACCAGGGACGGTCCATGTAGCCTCTGCGGTCCGTCCCCCTGAGGTAATCGGGGGTCCCCGGCAGGGTGAGAGGATGTGTCAGGTTCTCGATATCCTCCATTCGGTAGATAGGTTCCAGAGTAATGTCTTCGTATGTCCTGGTAAGCAGACGTCTCTCGAATGGGGCTCCCTTCAGAGCTGTCTCCGCTTCCTTTCTCCACTCGTCGTAGCTGGTCGGGGAGAATTCGTCGAAAGTCACGGCGGGAAACGGCTTAGGGTTTTCCCGTTCTTCCATATCCATGGGCGATCATACCTTCCTTATCGTGGGATAGTGTACGTCTATCGCTAACCGAGTGCCTGCGGATAAAAAAAGCCGCCCCTGCGGGCGGCTAGAGCATATACAAATATTCCACGGGGGATCTCGCCCTCGTGAGAACAACATCGTCCGCCCGCGCAGACGCTGGTTGCTCCTGCAGACCGGTCTCCTGACTTCCGATCATCCTACTTCCCCCTCTTCCCGAAGCTGTCTTCAGTGATATGGCGGGGTTTCGTCACGGTTACAGTGGCGGGGCCGTCCCGGACTCTCACCGGGTTCCCGTTCATCCGCAGGTTCAGTTACGATTGGTATCCCATATTATTCCAGCGTCTCGACCGATGTCAAGCTCTCTCTATAACGAGGTAGCCGTTTTTTGATTTTTTGTATAATAGATCTGTCGTCGAGAGGTCTCTATCCTGGTGATCGTTCTGAAGTAAGGTATGAGAGGGGGAAGATTCCGTCAATTGTCGGTCCGAGATATAAATTTATGTTATTATGTAAATTTACAGTGGCAAAGCCCTTGCATGGGTCAGGCGTTCTCCCCGAGATCGGGGAGACTTTTTCGAGAGGAGTCGATGTATGAGAAAGAGTGCGAAGTTTTTCAGTGTGATTTTGACGTTGGGGGTTATTCTGTCCTCCATGGCGGCCTCGGCCGGGTCTAAGATAGTCTTTGCCGATTTCAGCTGGGAAAGCGCCCAGTTCCACAACAGGGTGGCCGGTTACATACTGGAGCATGGATTCGACCGCGAGGTAGCTTATTCGCTTACCGAGGAGATGCCCGGTTTTCTGGGACTGGAGAGAGGCGATCTTCAGCTTGCCATGGAGACGTGGGTGGATAACTCCATAGCCATCTGGGATAAGATAACGAAGAAGGGGAAGGTCCTGGAGATGGGGAAAAACTACCCCAACGCTCCTCAGGGCTGGTATGTCCCCACGTTCATCATAGAGGGAGACCCCGAGAGGGGGATAGAGCCTCTCGCTCCGGATCTCAGATCGGTTACGGATCTTCCCAAGTACTGGAAGATCTTTCAGGATCCGGAGAACGATGATAAAGGCCGTTTCCTGAACGGTCCTACCGGTTGGCCGATCAGCATCAAGAACGTCGATAGGCTGAAAGCGTACGGACTCGACGATACATACGTTAACTTTTACGCCGGTTCCGGTGCGGCTTTGGCCGTCGGTATAGCCAGTGCCTTCGAGAAGGGACGGCCGGTTCTGGCCTATTATTGGGAGCCTACCCCTCTGCTCGGAAAATACGACATGACCAAGCTGGAGGAGCCGCCCTACGATCCGAAGGTATGGAAGGAAACAGGTATGTGCGCCTTCCCCGCCTGTAGAGTCCTCAAAACCGGAAACCGTGCATTTCTGGAATCCGAGCCGGAGATTAGGAATTTCGTAGAGAGGTACGAGACCTCCTTAGAGCTGACCAGCGAAGCTCTCGCTGTCATGGATACCGAGGGGATGAGCAGCGCCCAGGCGGCGGAGTGGTTCCTGAGGGAGCATACCGAGGTATGGTCGCCCTGGGTCGACGAAGAAGTGAGGGCGAAGGTCTCCAAGGCCTTAGGCCTTTAATTAAGGGGAGGTGGTCGTTTTGTCCGGTTCGGCTATGGAAGGTTTGTCTCGACGCCTGCCTTTCGACGATCCTTACGACGGTGCGGAGAAACTGGTTTCCTGGGCGGAGCCGCTGCTTTCGCCTGAGGAGTTGGATCTTTCGAGAAGGGCGGTCATGGATTTCTGCGCCGGGCCGGCCTCCCTTTTGCAGCGGGAGCTGGATCGTCTTAGAAAGGGCGACGACGAAATACTGGAGCTTCTGCCCTATTGGAGGGGATGGTACCTAGAGCAGAGGGAGCCTCTGCCGGTACACGTCAATCCCTTTTACCTGTTCGACGGAGACGAGGTCACCGAGGACGATCCTCTCCGTATAGCCGCCCGTCTCTCCTTGGCTGCGGCCTCCTTCTGTTCCCGTATAGACCGGGGGGATATTACTCCGGACGAGTTCAGAGGGGAGCCTCTCTGTATGGATCGTTACGACACGATGTTTCGATCCTCCCGGGGGGCCTTCTCCGGCAAGGACAAGGTGATGCTCGGAGATCCGGAAAGCCTTGCCGGGCGATCCGCTCTCGTATCGGTGAGAGGACGACTTTTTCTGGTCGAGCTTATCTCTCCGGAGGGCGGCATGAGGGATTTCGACGATCTCGTCGGGGTTCTGAAATCCCTGTGGCTAGACGGTGGAGAGGACGAGCTTCCCATAGGTCTGATGACCTGTCCCGACAGGGATGGAGCCTCGAGGATCAGGAGGGAGCTCTGCATGGACGAGGAGAACGCCGGCACCCTTGCCTCCCTGGAGGGGGCTCTGTTCGCTCTCTGTCTGGACGGCGACTGCGGCCCGGATCTTTATGACGGAGCCAGGCATTTTCTCTTCGACGGAGGGAGGAACCGATGGTTCGAGAAATCCTTCCAGATAGTCGTGACCTCCGACGGACACTGTGGGTTGAACTTCGAACATTCGGGAAGAGACGGAACCTATGTCGGGAGGCTGGTCCGGGAGATCCTGGCCAGCTGCGGTGCGGCCGGGGCCGGTCGGTCCGACATGTCCGATCCTTCGGAGCTGACTTTCTCCCGTTCTCCCAGACTGGTCGAGCTTTTGGAGAAGGCCCGGAGGGACTGTGAGGAACTGGGGAACTCGATAGTCCAGCGTCCTTTCGTCTTCGATCTCTTCGGACGGGAGAGGATAAAGAGCGGCGGAGTCAGTCCGGACGCATTCGTCCAGACCGCCATGCTGATGGCACAGAAAGAGATCTGGGACGATTGGCAGAGCGTCTACGAATCGGTTCAGCTACGTCGTTTCGAAGGTGGCAGGACCGAGGGGACCAGGCCTCTGACCGCCGAGTCCGCGGTTTTCGTCGATGCCTTTCTGTCAGGGAAGTCCGACGACGAGACGCTGAAGTCCCTTCTTCAGAGAGCGGGGGAAGCCCACAGGGACAGGATAGCTCAGTGCATGGACGGCAAGGGGCCGGAGGGACATCTATCGCTTCTGCGAAGGATATGGAGGGAGAGAGGCGACGATCTGAACATCCCGAAAGAGCCGGAGCTCTACAGTTCTCCAGCCTGGCGAAGGCTGACCAGAAACGTCATATCCTCCAGCACCACCAAGGGCGACGGGTTGAGGCTGGCCGGCTACGGTCCGGTGGAGCCCGGGGGGCTGAGTTCCAGATATCTTTCCAGACGGGAAGAGCTTATCTTCCACGTGGCCTCCTGGAAGAGCGACGGAGATCTGGCCGATAGATACGTGGATTCACTGAAAAAAGCCCTCTCCGAGATGGAAAAGATACTCTAGAGTTCCTCTACAAACGCGAGCCCCTAGGGGCTCGCGTTTTACGTCTTACCTGTCGCTATGGTTTTTCTCGTACCAGGAGGGACCTATCCGATGAAGGGCCTCCACCACGTCGGAGTCGAAAAGGGTTTCAGAGTCTCGGTCGAAGAGCTTCAATATCTCCTCAAGATCCCAGCCTTCCTTGTAACATCTTCTGCTGGAGAGGGCGTCGAAAGCGTCCGCAACAGCCACGATCCTTCCGGCCAGGCTTATCTCCTCCCCCTTCAATCCCAGAGGATATCCGCTCCCGTCCAGCTTTTCATGGTGTTCCAGCAACGCCTTTTTCGCCACCTCGCTCAAAGGCACTGTCGCCATGATATCCCTTCCGATGGAGGGATGTTCCTTTATCCTTCCGTATTCCTCCTCGGTAAGCTTGTCCGGTTTCTGGAGGATGGCGTCCGGTATGCCTATCTTGCCCACGTCGTGCAGGGTCGCTCCCAGATACAGCTCTTTCACGAACTCGTCCGAGAGGTTCATTGCTATGGCCAGGTCCCTCGATAGAGAGGCGACCCTGTCGGAATGTCCTCTGGTGTCCTGATCCTTGGCGTCGACCGCCGCCACGATGGCCTTTATGGCCCCCTGTATGGCCTGAGCTCGTTGCTGCTCTCTCTGTAGAGCCACGGAGAACCAGCAGGCGGTCAGGACCACCGCGACGGCGCTTCCGAGATCCTCCTCGGATATCTCTCCGGTCCAGCCGAGTTCCACCACTCCGTTCCATCCCGAGGGCGGTTTTATGAACATATGATATCTTTCCGAGTCTCCCGGGACCTTCACCAGGGAAGTCCCGTCGTCCTGTGATATTACCTCTCCTCTTTTCATGGTTTCGGAGATCTCTTGGGGCGGCACGTGTTTTTTAATCAACTTTATGGAGGTCAGCTTATTTATCTCCGGCCAAACCCGATCCAGAACCGTCTCCGGTGATTTCGCCATGTCCCCGTCCTTCCAGGCTCCGAAGGTTATCGAGGCCAGAAGGTTGGAGTAAAGGGCTCCCATTCTGGCCGATCTAGAGAGCCCCAACAGTCTGTATGCCACGGATATCAGATAGGACGAGAGCCCCAGGACCACGGCCGTCCCGGGAGAGATCCAAAGGCCCCACAGAGAGAGCAGGATAAAGGGTATTATCGTTGTGCCGATAACCATTATGGATACGATGGCCCAACTCAATATCGGAGGGGACAGAAGCCCGATCGCTCCGGAGCAGAGTATGGAGAAAAGGCTCAGCAAGGTCTCGTAGTGTCTAGGTACCGACCGGATGCCGCCAGGGTCCAGAAGCGTCGCTATGGAGAGGGCTACAAACGACGCTCCGGGGATCGGTCTTATGGCACCCTGGCTGTAGAGGGATACGGTATCCTGTATCCCCAGGCCTGCGGCGTTTACTCCTACGACGACCAAGGCGTCCTCGAAGGTGTCCTTGGGGACCCTGCCGGCCAGGACGTCCGAGTACTCGTAGACAGGTATATCCCCTAGGGGGCGGTGGATTATCCATATGCCTCCTTCATCGTTTATGGGGAAGGCCCGATCTCCGAGCATGAGAGTCGGTCGTCCTGTCTCTTTCGAGATGGTCAGAGGCCCTCCTCCGTGGGCGAGAGCGGCGGCCAGAGGAAGCGACGGTTGACTTCCCTTCTCGAAGGTCCACAGGGGTATGAGAAACCGGTACAGCCCGTCGATATCGGGGACCACGTTGGCTACTCCGAAAGACTTCGCCGATAGGACTAGATCTCGATATGGCAGCACCGGTTCTATCGTTCCGTTTTGTTCCGTCAGGTGATAGGCTACGACGCAGTTTCCCTGTTCCGCGGCCTTTTCTGCCAGGAAGCGGTCTTGCCAGGACACCGATTTTTCCGGGAATATCATGTCCAGCACTACGGTACGGGCCTCGTTCAGCTGGGTTAGAAGTCTTCCGTGTACCGACCTGGGCCAGGGCCATCCTCCGAGCTCCATGAAGGAAGGTTCCTGTGCCAGAACCAGGATGACCTTGTCTCTCATCTCGGGAGGGGTGAGAGCGTCGAAATAACGGTCCATTAGAAACCTATCCATACGGATAAACATATCTATGGGAGACATCGCCACTATCGTCCCGAAGGTCATTACCATGAGGAGCAGTAGTCCCTTACGTCGGAGGTATCTGGAATTTCTCATCTGTCCCTCTGGCGGGGCAGTACCTGTCTGGCGACTCTTAGCTTCCCAGAGTCCCCCCTGACCGCGGTGGCTTTCGATATTATCGTTACGTCGCAGGGGATTCTGAAGTCGAAACCGTTGGCCTCTATGATGGAGGCGGCCTCGTCCGATATGACCACTGTCCCGTCCTGGGTGACAAATATATCGTGGGATATGACCAGAGGCTTGCCCTCCTCGGCCCAGGCCGGTGAGATCCCCCAGGATATGCCCCTTGAAGAGAGCTCGCTCTTTTCAAGGGAGAACGCGCCTTTATCGATGAAGGACTCTTTGTCCATGAAGGGAGATCCGTATACCTGTTTCCCCGATCTTGACATCACGGTGAGTATCATGGATGGTTTAAAGGGACGATCCCCGAGGTTCAGGACCAGGCGGTCGAACCCGCTTCCCTCGTAGGTGGGGACCTCCCTGCTTTTCAGGTCGGGAACTTTCGATGCAATCGCTCCTCGAAGGTCTTTCATCGGCAGATCTCCTGCGACGGTGTAGATCTGTCCGTCCCAGGTACCTCTCTCTATGGAGACTCCCTTTATGTTCCCCTCGACGGAGGTCCTTACCTCGTCGTAGGCCATGAAGTCCTTTACTGTGGTCGTGGATTGGATGGATATGCCGTTTACGAACTCCAGAAGGTTTCTCCTGAGGTCTAAAATGGCGGCCCTTTGAGCCAGCAGCTTTGCCCTTCCGGGCGACTCTACCCAGTCCGGAGCGACGCCCTGTCCGGTCGCTACTATCCTGTCGTCGGACCACAGGATCAGGGGTTCCACGAGATCCGATCCCTCGATGGATCTAAACGACGCTACCAGAGCGACTATCGCAGCCAGGCAGGCGAAAAACGGTTTAGACGATCTTCTCATGGCGAAACCTCCTTTTCCTATATGATACTGTAATCGTAGGCGAGGAAACAAGGAGAGCGGCCTGGCACGGTCTCCTAGGATGGTGCATAATACCGCTATATTTGGGGGTTTTTACGATGGCAATATACATAGCGTCCATAGACGATCTGGAGCCCGGTATGGTGGTGGGACGCCCCATCTTCGGCGCAGGAGGAATCCCCTTGGTGACCCAGGGGGTCCCTCTCTCGGGGGCTTTGATAAACGCCATTCGCAGACAGAAGATCGAGCAGATATACGTAAAGGACGATTCCGACGGGCCGTCCGAGACTCCTCCAGGGCTTCTGTCTCACGAGCTGGAGCGGGAGGGCAGGCGTAAGGTCGAGACGATCTTCTCTAATGCGGTGGAGAAGATGTCCATTTCCGTCAAGGACGTCGAGGTTTTATCCGATCTGCTTTCTTCGGTGATGGCCGAGCTCTCCAAAGGAGGTCCCCTGACCATGGGCAGTCTTAGGGCAGTGGCTGACATGGACAAGGTGACCTTCGACCACTGTTGGTCCGTGGCTGTGTTGTCCCTGGCCCTGTACAGGGAGGCCATAGAGGACGGCTGGCTTCCTCTGGGGACCTTCCAGGACGGTATAAACATGGGACTGGGAGCGGTTCTACACGATATAGGAAAGTTGAAGGTCCCGCTGGAGATACTCAACAAACCGGGCATGCTGAACGAGGAAGAGTGGGAGGAGATGAAGCTCCATCCCTGGCATGGACTGGAGCTCGTAAGGAACCAGCCGAACGTGATGCCCATGGCGAGGGGTATCATAATCCACCATCATCAGAGGTTGGACGGCAAGGGATATGGCCCTAGAAACAGGGAGAATATCCTGTCCGGCGACAGGATCCCCAAGATAATCCGTCTCGCCTCCGTGGCCGACGTGTACGACGCCATAGCCACCGACCGTCCCTATCGCCCGGGATATCTTCCCTGGGAGGTCCTGCGAACGATGAGAAAGTCCGTGGGAGATGCCTTGGACTCCAAGGCCTTCTCCCTTCTGGAGAGGATGGTGGTCCCATTCCCGATAGGGTGCTTCGTCCTCCTCAAGAGGGGGGAAATCTGCATGGTAACCCGTTCGGGCTTCAGCCAGGACAGATCGACTCCTTCCGGCAGCCCGTGGGGGAGGGCCTTGGCCCTGATGGCCCCCTTAAAGGGACGGGCTTTGGGGGATATCTTCAGTTTCGGAGTCGAGGACGTGCTTTTGGGAGGTTCCACCCTCCAGGGGTTGGCCTGGAGGGTGAAGCGGGAGTTCTTCTCTGCCCTGAGGGAGGAGGACAAAAGACTGGATCCGTCGGAATGGTCGGTCTTGTCCGACTGGAAGGGCCGGTTTATCAAGGCTTTCGGTCGGTGAGTCCCTCTTTCAACAGGGTTGCCGCGGATTTGGCGAGTATAGCTGCTCCTATGGGGAGGGCCGATTCGTCCAGGTCGAAATAGGGGCTGTGCAACGGTGCCGATATCCCCTTGCCTCCGTTGCCTACGCCCAGCATGAAATAGCAGGAGGGGCAGAGTTCGGCGAAGTATGCAAAATCGTCGACTCCCATGGAAGGATTGTCCATCGGTATCACCGAACCGTCGCCCAGTATGGATCGGGCCGAAAGGGAGACGGCGGAACAGACCCTCCTGTCGTTTATCAGAGGAGGATATCCCTGCACGAAGGTTATTTCCGCCTCGCCTCCCATGGCTTTAGGGATCTCCACTGCCATCTTGGCGGTCTCCTCCCTCAGCTTTTCCCTGAGGTCTCTGTCCACCGTCCTTATGATTCCCTCCAGACGGACCTCTGAGGCAACCACGTTCCTGCCGTTGCCCCCGTGGATGGAGCCCACTGTCAATACAGCCGATTCCACCGGGTCGGTCCTTCTGCTGACTATCTGCTGTAACGCCGTGACGGTCTGGCAGGCTATGGCCACGGCGTCCAGTCCGCGGTGGGGTTCCGCTCCGTGGCATCCCTCTCCTCTGATCACCAGGTCGAACATATCCGATGCAGCCATGGTCTTCCCCGGGTTTATCCCCACCGTTCCGACCTTCAGGTTGGGGTTTACGTGAAGCCCGAGCGCCGCCAGCGGCTTTCCCGGGTCCAGCAGGCCGTCGTCGATCATGGGCTTGGCCCCCCCGGAGGTCTCCTCCGCCGGTTGAAAAACCAGCAGTATATCTCCCTCGAGGGAGTCCTTAGCCGAGCTCAGCAGTTTCGCCGCCCCTAGCAGGCAGGCGGTGTGTCCGTCGTGTCCGCAGGCGTGCATGACTCCCGGGATCTCCGACGAGTAAGGTCGACCGGTCAGTTCCTTTACAGGCAGCCCGTCCATGTCCGCTCTGAGAAGAACGGTAGGCCCCTTGGAGTTTCCCTCTATTCTTCCGGCTATCCCGGTTCCGGCGTGCCTTCTGAACGGTATTCCCATCTCGTCGAGCTCTCTCTCTACAAGCAGAGCCGTCTCCTCCAGGTCGAAATCCAGCCCCGGTCTACGGTGTATCTCCCGGCGAAGATCGATGAGCCAACTGCTGAGCTCTCTGGCCTGAACCATGGTATCCATTTATCTCATCCTTTCCACTTGACTTCACATATATAGGCGTATATAATTCTCGGAAATCTCCGGATATCGGAGTTACACAAGCATACCGTCAAAGGCGATGAACCGGAAGCCCCTGCGACGTAAGACGTTTTGCCAGAGAGAGGTCTCCATCGGCTGGAAGGGACCTGAGACGTCGTTTCGGGGGATAAGGTCCGGCGAGCCGAGGCCGAAAGGCGATCTTTACGGAGGTCGTCGTAGTAAGCTCTCCGGGAGGCTCCCGTCACAGGGCCGTAAGCGGGGCGTCGGAAGATGCTCAACCAGGGTGGTACCGCGGGTTTTAGGCCCGTCCCTCGACGAGGGACGGGCCTTGTCTTTAGGACAGACCTTTGCGGGATCTCCCCGGTGATACTTCCGATCGTCCAATCAGGGTGGTACCGCGGGCTCAAGCTCGTCCCTATTTCGGGGGCGAGCTTTTTTCGTATAATAGGGATATCATTTACTGGGATCCCGGAGGGTCCCGAAATTCGAGAGGAGGAATGGAGAGATGTTCAGAGGAACCGGAACGGCTTTGGTAACCCCCTTTGCCGAGGGGCGTTTCGACGAGGAATCCTTTCGTCGTTTCATAGAGTTTCAGATAGAGGGCGGTGTGGAGGCCCTGATCGTCCTCGGCACGACAGGGGAGGCTCCTTCGGTCTCCGAGGAGGAGAGGACGGAGATAATCTCCTGTGCCGTCGCTGCTGCGGCAGGCAGGGTCCCTGTGATAGTGGGAACCGGCAGCAACTCGACGGATCATGCGGTGTCGTCCAGCTTGAGGGCCCAGGAGCTGGGAGCGGACGGCGTCTTGGTCGTAACCCCCTATTACAACAAGCCCACACAGGAGGGGCTCTATCGTCATTTTCGGGAGGTGGCCAAGGCCATATCCATACCGATGGTGATATACAACGTCCCGGGACGCACGGGATGCAACATCCATCCCGATACGGTCCTGAGACTGGCGGATCTGGAAAACGTCGCAGGAATCAAGGAGGCCAGCGGCGACATGGCCCAGGTGGACGACCTCATACGGAGGGTCAAGAAGGTCCGTCCGGAGTTCAAGGTCTACTCTGGCAACGACGACCAGGCCTTCCACCTGGTCTGCAGCGGAGGGGACGGAGTGATCTCCGTTCTGTCCAACGTGGTTCCCCGAGAGACCTCGACCATGATCAGATCCGTCCTGGACGAGGATCTGCCTGCGGCCAGAAAGGCCCATATGAAACTCTTCCCCATGATGAAGGGGCTTTTCGTGGAGACCAATCCCATACCGGTCAAGTACGCGGTGGCCCGTCTCGGCTATTGCTCTCAGGAGATACGCCTGCCTCTGGTACCCCTGTCGGAGAAAGCCAGAGACGGCCTAGACTGCCTGATGGACGAACTGGGTCTCTGATATGAAGTACGGAATAACCGGGGCATCCGGCCGGATGGGGCGAGAGCTGCTGGAGGTATTCGGCCCGGACGACTGTGTGGCCACAGTGTCCCTGGAGGACGAGGCCGTTCTCGACCGGCCGGAGGTGATGGTCGACTTCTCTCGTCCCGAGGCTCTGGAGAGGACCATGGGCATATGCAGGGAATATCGGTCGGCCCTGGTCCTCGGCACAACGGCGCTGAAGGAGAGGCATTTCGAGGCCCTGGCCGACCTGGCTAGGACCGTACCGGTGGTCCAGGGATACAACTTTTCCATGGGCATCGGACTGTTGAAGATGGTCCTTAGGGATTATTCCGCCGCCCTCGATGACTGGGATGTCGAGATATGCGAGACCCACCACGTACACAAGGTGGACGCCCCTTCCGGTACCGCCATTCTACTTAAAGACGCTGTCGGCAGGGATTGCCCCACCCACTCGCTCAGGCTCGGCGGAGTTCCCGGGGATCACTCCGTATCCTTCGCCAACGAGGGGGAGGTTCTGTCCTTCGGACACAGGGCACTGTCCAGAAAGGTATTCGCCATGGGAGCCTACAGGGCGGCTCGTTTCGCCCTGGATAGCGAGCCGGGACTTTACGATTTCGAGGAGGTCGTTCGATGCGCACTGAAGAGGTGATCCGACTAATAAAGGAGTCGGTCAAGAAAACGCCGGTCAGGGTTTTTCTCTCCGGCAAACTGGATGGGCTGAACTGGGGCGATCTCCGTTTCGTCGGAGGATCCGAGTTCGGCGTCGTCAAGGGAGACAGAGCCGAGGTTATGGCCTTTTTGGAGGCCAACTCGGACCGCATCGACGATTTCGAGGTCGAGGTCGAGGCCAGAAACTCGGCCGTGCCGATGGCGGACCTGACCAGATACGAGGCCAGAATAGAGCCCGGTGCGATCATCCGCGATATGGTGGAGATAGACAGAGGGGCCGTCGTCATGATGGGGGCTGTCATAAACATCGGAGCGGTGATAGGAGAGGGCACCATGATAGACATGAACGCCGTGCTTGGAGGTCGGGCCACGGTGGGGAAGAACTGTCATATCGGTGCCGGAGCGGTGCTGGCCGGAGTCATAGAGCCCCCTAGCGCCCTGCCTGTGGTGGTGGAGGACGACGTCCTGGTGGGGGCCAACGCCGTCATATTCGAGGGAGTGAGGGTCGGAGCCCGTTCTGTGGTGGCGGCCGGAGCCATAGTCACCAAGGACGTTCCTCCCGGAGTAGTGGTGGCCGGTATCCCAGCCAGGGTGGTAAAGGACGTGGATGCCCAGACCGCCGATAAAACCCGCATAGTGGCGGATCTGAGGGAACTTTAGCCATGGCCTTGGTGGTCCAGAAATACGGAGGTTCGTCGGTCGCCACTGCTGGGCACATAAAGGCGGTCGCCCGAAAGATAGTAGACAGGGTAGCCCGAGGGGATAGGCTGGCCGTGGTGGTCTCCGCCATGGGAGATACCACCGATGACCTGATCTCCCTGGCGGAGCAGGTTAGTTCGTCGCCGAGCCCCAGGGAGATGGACATGCTTCTCTCGACGGGGGAACAGACCTCCGCCGCCCTGCTGGCGATGGCCCTGCACGACATGGAGGTCTCCGCCCTGTCTCTCAACGCCTTTCAGCTCGGCATAGAGACTACCGGACGGTTTCGCGACGCCCGCATAGTTGATCTGGACCTATCAAAGCTCAGGCATCGCCTCGAGGACGTTCAGGTGGTGGTCATCACCGGATTTCAGGGCATATCGCCCGACGGCGACGTGACCACGTTGGGCAGGGGTGGCTCGGACACCTCGGCTATAGCCGTGGCGGCCAAGCTGGGGGTCCCCTGCGAGATATACAGCGACGTGGCCGGTATATACGCCTGCGACCCCAGAGTCGTGCCGGAGGCCAAGAAGTTGGACTACGTGGTCTACGACGAGATGCTAGAGATGGCCGCGTTGGGAGCCAGGGTCCTTCATTCCAGAGGGGTGGAGATAGCTAAGAAATACGAGGTGGACCTTTACTGCGGCTCCACATTTTCCGACGAGGAGGGGACGAGAATAGTGAATACGCTTCCGGAGTGGCTGGAACAACCTGTGGTAACCGGTATCGCCGTCGACATGGATCAGATGAAGGTCACTCTGGAGGGTCTGCCCGACGGGGTCGACCTTCTCACGAGGTTATTCGGATGTCTCGCCGCCGACGGGGTCAACGTGGACATGATATCCACCGTCTCCGCCGGAGGGAGGACATCCATAACCTTCTCCGTGGTGTCGGGGCATATATGTCAGGTCCGTGATTCCGTGAGGGAGAGTCTGGAGGGTATCGACGGTTGGTCCCTGTCGGACGACTCCACCGTTGCCAAGGTGTCGGCCGTGGGAGTCGGAATGAAGACCAGCTCCGGCGTGGCGGCCCGTTTCTTCTCCGCTCTGGACGGAGCGGAGGTCTCGGTTCTGGGGACCACCACGTCGGAGATAAAGATATCGGTGCTAGTTCCGAGGGATCAGGCCGGCGACGCCGCCAAAGCTCTGGTGGCGGAGTTCGACCGTAGGGAGGAACAATTCTGATGCTGGCACCTCTCTACAGTCCCCTCCCGATCACGGTGGAACGTGCCGAGGGGGTCAGGATCTTCACCGACAGGGGAGAGTTTCTGGACTGTTACTCCGGCATAGGAGTCATGGCCATGGGCCATTCCTACGGACCGACCTTGAAGGCCATCGAGGCCAAGGCAGGCCGACATCTTCACCTGGGAAACTACTTTCTCGACCCCGACGCCCTTTCCATGGCCGAGGCCGTTCTGGCTCTGGACGGAAGAGAAGGACAGGTCGCATTTTCCAACTCGGGGGCGGAGGCCACCGAGGCGGCTATCAAGGCTGTTAAGGCCCTCAGACCGGGCAAGATAATCTCCTTTAAGGGGAACTTCCATGGCAGGACCTGCGGCTCCCTGTCCATCACCTGGGGCCCGGGCATAAGGAAGCCTTTCGAACCGCTGCTTTCCGACGGCATATTTTTACCTCGAAGCGGCGAATGCCTGAGGCTCTTCTGCGAGGCCAACGAGGTGGCGGCGGTCTTTCTGGAGACGGTGCAGGGCAACAGCGGAATTCTTCCCTGCTCGGAGGATCTGGCCGAGACCATACGCTCCCTTCACGAGGAAGGTCGGTTCCTCTTGGTGGCCGACGAGATCCAGTCCGGACTGGGACGAACCGGAAAGGGCTACGGCTATCGGCACTACGGCCTTAAGCCCGATCTGGTCACCTTGGGGAAGGGGCTGGGAGGTGGGCTGCCTCTGGGAGCCCTCATGGCCTTCGGATGTTCTCCCTTCGCCCAGGGGGAACACGGCTCCACCTTTGCGCCAAACCCCTTATCCCTTGCGGCGGGGCTTCCCGTCCTGCGGGCCATGACCGACGAATTTCTGTCGGAGGTGACCCGTAAGGGGCGGCTTCTGTCCGAGGGGCTGAGAGGGCTTCCCTGGGTCGATTCGGTCAGAGGTTTGGGGCTCATGATAGGTGCCGTCACGGAAGACGCCGGTGCGGTTCGCCAGGTGGCCTTCGATCGAGGAGTTCTGCTCAACGTAGCCGGAGGGGCTATACGTTTCCTGCCGGCCCTGAACGTGACGGACGACGAGATAGAGGAGATGTTGGATAAGCTCAATTTCTCCATCTGACTCGAAAGAGCCGGTCTATCAGCTTCGAAACGGAGAAGACGATGGTGACCAGCACCACCGACAGGGCCGCCGCCTGGCCGAACATAAGCTCGGTGATGCACTCCAGTATCCTAACCGTGAGGAGGTTCCATCTGACCGAGACCAGAAATATCATGGCGCTTATCGCCGTCATCGATATCACGAACAGTGATTTCATCCCTCCCGATATGGCCGGGGCTATAAGAGGGACGGTTATCTTCCTGAACACTGTGAATCCCGAGGCTCCTAGGTTCATGGCGGCCTCCTCCAGGGAACGGTCCATCTGGCTCAGCGACGCTATCGTGAGCCTCATCGCTGCGGCACCGTAGCGGAAAACGCACAGGGCCACCAGTATGGTCATGGTTCCGGTCAAGACGATCGGGCCGGAGTTGAAGGCTATCACGTAGGCTATCCCGACGGCTGTGCCGGGCAATATGGAGTTCAGAAGGGAGGTAGCCTCCATGGTCCGTCTGAGGGGAGTCTCCCTTTTAGTTACCAGATAGCCCGCCGTCACCGATACGACCGTGCCGATCACGGTAGCGGTGGCAGCCAGCAGGACGGTGTCCTTTATGGAGCTCAGCCCCGACGACAGGGCGTAGCCGTAATGTTCCAGCGTAAAGCTGTTGTCCAGTCCCCACGCCCGGACCAAAGACGCCGTCAGTATGGTGCCGTATACGACCAGCAGGAACGACGATATGGACGCCACGACGGCCAGGATCCACTTTTCCCACGTCTCGACCGGTCTTCGAGGGCGGTCCCTGCCGCCTTTCCCCGACATGGTGGTGAACTCCCGGTTCTCGGTCCACCTTCTCTGGATCAGGTAAACCCCTATGGCGGGTATTATCAGAAAAAGAGAGAGGGCCGCTCCTCCCTGGAGGTCGTACATGCCCGTTATCCTGAGATAGGCCTGGGTGGTCAGGACGGGAAAACCGTGTCCCCCCATCACCATAGGCGACGCGAAATCGGCCAAAGAGGCTCCGAAGAGCAGCAGGAACGAGTTGGCCAGGCCAGGGATCGCCATAGGAATGGTCACCTTTCGGAAAGCCTGAAGCCTGGTGGCCCCCAGGGTCATGGCCGATTCCTCCAGTTCTCCGCCTATCCCCTTGAGGACCGCCGACAGTGCCAGATAGGCGAGAGGAAAATAGGTCATGATCTCTGCGAGCCAGGTTCCCCAGAACCCGTAGAGGTTCAGATCGGGCATGCCGATCAGATTCGGTATGGTTCCCCCCGGTCCCAGCAGTATCGACAGGGATATCCCGGTCATGAAGGGCGGGGAGACCAGCGGCAGCACGACTACGCTGTCGACGGTCCTGCCGAGCCAACGGGGAATCGGCATCCCCGAGGAGCAGAGCGCGAAGGCGAAGCCTATCGCCGTTCCCGCCGTGGCCACAGCCGTCGCCAGTACCGCTGTGTTCCTCATGGCGGCGAGGCTGTAGCCGTCGGTCATCACGTTCAGCAGGTGGGTCGGCGAGAATCCTCCGCCATTGGTGGTCGCTACGACGAAGAGACGGCCCAGGGGATAAAGCACGAATATCCCCAAGGCCGCCCATAAAGCTAGCGAAGCACCTCTTCTACCCATCTCTCGACCAGTCTGTCCCTGTTTGCTCCCGCCCATTCGACGTCCAGTGGCAGGATCTTTATCGACTTGATATCCAGCTCCGGTGTCGCTGGAGGAACGTCGGGATTTGTGGGAACGAGGTTGATGCCGTTCTCCCCGTAGAGGCGCTGCATTCTCTCTCCCGAGGCCCAGTCGAGAAAGAGTTTAGCCAGATCGGGGCGCGACGCTTCCTTCACGAGGGCCATGGCCTCTATCCCAGCCACCACCCCTTCTTCCGGATAGCTTACCACGACGGGGTAGCCCTTCTGTTTCATCTCCAGAGCGTCGACCAGGAAGAATATGCCTCCGGCGGCCTGGCCTCGGGCGATCGGCAGGGCTCCTCCCGATCCGCTCTTAGTGTATACTTGTACGTTATCGTTGAGTTTCATCTGATAGGCGTAGGCCTCGTCCTCTCCCATGGCCTGAACCAGGCTGAGTACCCTGTACATGGCCGTTCCGGAGGTCCTGGCGTCGGCCATCTGCAGCCTCTTTCCGTAGCGGTCGTCCAGGAGGTCATCCCAGGATTTCGGTGGGGCCATGCCCTTATCCTGTAGAAACTTTTGGTTCGTCATGAAACATATGGGGTCCAGCGCCACTCCCGTCCAGTAACCCTCTTCGTCCCTGAACTCCGGGGGAATCTTCTCCGCCTTTTCCGGGAGATAGGGATCGAACAGGCCCTTAGCCATTCCGTCCACGAATGCCTCAGCCATGTTGCCGAAAACCACGTCCACCTGGGGATTGGCTTTCTCTGCCTCCAGCCTGGCCTGAAGCTCCCCCGAGGAGAACCTCATCCATTCGACCTTTATCCCGGTGTCCGAAGTGAATGCGTCGAAGATCGCCTTTGCATATCGTTCGGACCATATAGTATAGGCCCTCAGGGTTTTCTGGGATGCGGTTGCGGAGGAGACAGAGAGAGCCAGGGCTATGAACCCGATCGTCAGAGCTAGAGTCTTTTTCATAGTCGTCATCCTTTCCGGATTTTTAACCTCGATTAGCTTTGTTTGGATTGTAATCCTTTTGGTTCCCAGGCTCCATAACCAGATAGGCCTGAAATACCTGCTCAAGTGGCACAGGTCTCGCCTGGTTACGGTACAATAGGGAATGTATATATCTAACTATGAAAGGGGAGTCCCCCTTGGCACAAGAGGTAATACTTTCCGCTCTCGTGGAACGGTGGAAACAGGAGGAAGGAATAAGGACCCTTTGCTCCGATTACGGTAAGGATATCGGGGCATATAAAAAATATCAGGAGTCCTCGGATAGAGAGGACAGAGTGGAGGCTAGAAAGCTCTGGGTCTCCATGTCCGATCGTTATTGGCAGATCTTCAGGGAGATGCTTATGGCCATGATCAAGACCCTTCCGGTGTCTCTTTCTTTTTCCTCGAAGGAGAGGCTCTTTCTGGACTGTGGCTTTCTCTCCCCCGGTGTGACCCCGTTCAACAAGGATCTGCCAAGTTGGTTGGACCAGGAGGTACCGGACGATATGTTCCGTTATTTTTCCTTCACGGATCTTTGGATCGAGAAATACGCCTTACTCTACAACAGGGATAAAAGAAGCGGTATCGGAAGGTTCGGAGACAAGCTTCAGCGGTATCAGACCCAGCTTTCCGGAGCGGTGAAGAGGGCGGCCTTTTCTCTGAGGGCCATGTTGCCTCAGATCCCCGAATGTCCCAAGGAAAAGGCGGACGAACTGGTCGACAGGTTGGAGAAGAACCTGGAGCCTTTCCTTGAACGTCACATGAGGACCCGCTATTTCAGAGAGCTGGAGAAAAAGGAATATAACGAGGTCGTGGACGGGGCTAACTCTTTCTTCTATGCAAGGAAGGAGATAGAGTCGATCCTCACGAGGGCCGTCAGGTCTGTGGAGGGATTCGAGGACAGCCAGAGGCGCAAGCTCAAGGGGCTTCTGGACGACGTCGTTTTCTTGGGATCGGTGACCATACACATAAGAAACGAGATGGACCGTTGGGATAGGGCGGTGGATAGAAGCGCCTCCAAGTTCGACGCCGAATCGGACGGAGATCGTTTGGTCCAGATGGAAGAGGCCTTGAAGGTGAAGAAGGAGATAGCGGCGCAGATGGCCGGGATGGCCCGAACCGACACGTCCCCTCTGTGTCAGCAGTCCCATCAACCTCCTCTGACCTTCGAGACCGTATCGGAGATATTGAACCGTCTCGTACCTCTGGATAACGACATGCTCAGGGTCCCCAGGGTGCGAATGTACGGAATTCCCAGGGTGATAATAGTTCCCGGTCAGGGATACGGTACGTACGACTGGACGGACAATACCTTTATGCTTCCCCTTTTTCCGAGCCACAGTGCCGAGAGGGCGGTGGCCTATTCCCTGGCGACCTTCAGATGGGATGCCGACGAGGACAGGGAGTTCAAAAACACCTACGAGCTTCTCAAGGAGAACAGGGGCAAGTCCATAAAGGGGCTGGCATCGTCTTTTTCCAACGACTACTATTTATGGCTTACCAAGGAGAGATTCGGTTTCAGGGTCCTCCCCAGGGAGGTCAGGGAATGGTTCAAGACCAAGTTCGATTCCGAGGGAGTTCGGTAGTCCTGTTACTATATGTACCTCTGTTGAGTTATAATAGATCGGTTGAGAACAGTGTTCCCGAAAGGGGGATGCTATGTTTTTGATGTTGGAATCCCAAGGTGTCCTGTCTCTCGAGACCGTAGTGGCTCTCGTCAAGGACGGAGATGGGACATGTATATATCGCGACGACGGGACCGTTGAGCGTTCGGTCTTCAGACCGGATACTCTGGCACGGCGCTGTTTTCCGAGGCGAACCGATCTGGTTTCCCGAAAGGAAGGAGAATGAATATATGACGGCAACTTCGGCCCAGTCTCAATATACGGCACAGAGCATACAGATTCTCGAGGGCTTGGAGGCGGTACGCAAGCGCCCGGGAATGTACATAGGAGACACCGCGACCCGGGGACTTCATCACTGTGTCTACGAGGTCGTCGACAACGCCGTTGACGAGGCCTTGGCCGGTTACTGTTCCGAGATAAAGGTAACCATACATACCGACGGAAGCGTGTCCGTGTCGGACAACGGTAGAGGAATACCCGTCGATCCCCATCCCTCCAACGGACGTCCGGCCTGCGAGGTCGTTTTGACCGTGCTGCACGCCGGAGGCAAGTTCAACAACGATACCTACAAGGTCTCCGGTGGACTTCACGGAGTCGGTGTATCGGTGGTGAACGCCCTTTCGTCCTGGCTGGAGCTCGACATATGCAGGAACGGCAAGACATGGGGGCAGAGGTTCGAGAAGGGCATCCCTGTGACCGATCTGGAGGGCGGCTACGATACGGATAAAAGCGGTACGACCGTCCACTTTATGCCCGACGACGAGATATTCGAAGAGGTCTGCTTTTCCGCCGAGATCCTGGGCAACAGGCTCAGGGAGATGGCGTTCCTGAACCCGGGGCTGAAGATAACCCTGGTCGACGATAGAGAGGAAAAGGAATGGGCCTTTCACTACGAGGGAGGACTGGCGTCCTTCGTGGAATACCTCAACCGAGACAAGAGTTCGCTGTTTCCCAAGCCCATAGTGGTGTCGGGAGAGAAGGACTCCACCTTCGTCGAGGTGGGACTTCAGTACAACGACGGATATCACGAGAGGTTGTTTTCCTTCGCCAACCTGATCCACACCATGGAGGGCGGAACCCACGTAATAGGCCTGCGTTCTGCCATCACGAGGGCCATAAACGAAAGCGCCAGGAGGAACAAGGTCCTCAAGGACAAGGACGCCAACCTGACAGGAGAGGACCTCAAGGAAGGTCTGACCTGCGTTATATCGGTGAAGCTCGGCGATCCCCAGTTCGAGGGTCAGACGAAGACCAAGCTCGGCAACAGCGAGGTCAAGGGGGTAGTCGACTCCATAGTCTACGAAGGGCTTTTGGTGGCCCTGGACGACGACCCCTCCGTCCTTAAACCGGTGGTGGACAAGGCGGTAAGGGCCCGTCAGGCCAGAGAGGCCGCCAAGAAAGCCAGGGAGCTCGTCCGGAAGACCGCCATGACCGGCTTGAACCTGCCGGGAAAGCTGGCTGACTGCTCGGGCCGTACCCCGGAAAACTGCGAGGTCTACATAGTCGAGGGAGACAGCGCCGGAGGAAGTGCCAAACAGGGAAGGGACAGGGCCTTTCAGGCCATCCTTCCCCTGAGGGGAAAGATCCTCAACGTGGAGAAAGCCCGCCTGGATCGGATCCTCAGCAGCAAGGAGATAAGGACCATCATACAGGCCCTCGGCTGTGGAATAGGGGAGGACTTCGACACAACGAAGCTCAGGTATCACAAGATAATAATCATGACCGATGCCGACGTCGACGGAGCTCACATCAGCACCTTGCTCCTGACTTTCTTCTACCGCTACATGAAGGAACTTGTAGAGGGAGGATACATATACCTGGCCCAGCCGCCTCTCTACAGGGTTCAGATCGGCAGACATTCGGAGTACATCTTCAGCGACAAGGACCTTCGTACGTTCATGAACAGCCATAAGGACACGGGAAAGAAGATAGGGGTTCAGAGGTATAAGGGGCTGGGAGAAATGAACCCGGAGCAGCTTTGGGAGACCACCATGGATCCTGAAAACAGGGTAATGAAGAGGATAGAGGTGGACGACGCCCTGGCCGCGGACGAGTACTTCAGCATACTGATGGGCGACAAGGTCGAGCCCAGAAGGGAATTTATTCAGGCTCATTCCCATGAGGTCCAAAATCTGGACGTGTAGCGTCGTCTTAACGATCGGATAAAGATAAAAAAGGTGGGGACATCCGACTAGAGAGGTCCCCACCTCGTTTTTTCAGCTTCCCATGGCCTGTTCTATCGCCTTCCAGACCGCGTCTTCCTTGAAGGGCTTCACGATGAAGTCCTTCGCTCCCGCCTTTACCGCCTCTATTACCATTTCCTTCTGTCCCATGGCGCTTACCATCACTATCTTCGCCTTCGGATCGAACCCTATGATGCCCTTTACCGCCTCTATGCCGTTCACATGAGGCATGGTTATGTCCATCGTGACCACGTCGGGAGAGTGTTTCTTGTACATCTCCAGGGCCGTCTTTCCGTTGTCCGCTTCGGCCACCACTTCATGTCCCATCTTGGTAAGCATGTTGGACAACATCATACGCATGAAAGCGGCGTCGTCCACCACCATAATTCTAGACATAGGTCTCCCTCCTATCGGGTCCACTTTGTTTTTTAAGTATATCAGTCCTGTCGCCATCGGTCATGACGCAGTTGACTCATTTATCCGTGACCTATATACTATTCGCTTGGATCATAATCAAAGTAAATAAATAATATTACCGATAGGGGTGATCCTTTGCTGACCATAGGTGTCGATATAGGGTCGGTGGGAACCAAGGCAGTTCTGTTCGACGGAGACATAGTGGACCGGCATCTTGAGTCCACCGGTTGGAATCCCTCGGAGGCGGGGCATAGGGCCATGGAGTCCCTGTTGAAAAGGAACTCGTTGTCGCCAGGCAGGATCGACCGCGTGGTCTCCACCGGATACGGCAGAAAGTCCTTCGCGGAGGTGGATAAGGCGGTCACGGAGATAACCTGCCACGCCAGAGGAGCCCACTTCATGGACCCGGAGATCCGTACCGTTCTGGATATAGGAGGGCAGGACAGCAAGGTGATTCTCCTGGACGATCAAGGCAGGGTCTTGGATTTCATGATGAACGATAAATGCGCCGCCGGTACCGGCCGTTTTCTTCAGGTAATGGCGACCTTGCTGGAGTATTCCATAGAGGAGTTCGGGGCGGTAGACCCGGATGGAGAGATGCAGAAGATCTCCAGTATGTGCACCGTCTTCGCCGAGTCGGAGGTCGTCAGCCATCTGGCCAAAGGAGTCAGTAAGGATGCGGTGGCCTTGGGGTTGCTCGAGTCGGTGGCGGTCAGGGCTTCCTCCATGTTGGGCCGTCTGGGGATAAAGCCCGTAGTGGGCTTTACCGGCGGGGTTTCCCGCTGTCCTTCCCTGGTCTCTCTTCTGGAGGGGCAGCTGAGCTGCGACGTTAGAACTTACGGAGACTCTCATTACGCCGGAGCCCTTGGCTCCGCCCTGATAGCCTCCGAGCTGTGAGGAGGATGAAGCGCGTGTCGAGGATAGACGAACTGCTGGCCGATGTGGAGGCCCATTTAAAAGACGGGGTCCTTCAGGTAAAGGAGGCGTCCGAGAAGGGGCGTCCCATCGTCGGAACCTATTGTACCTTCGCTCCATGGGAGCTTATCACCGCGGCCGGAGCCATCCCGGCCACATTGTGCGCCAGAGGAGAGGACCCCATAACCGCGGCGGAGGAGCATCTGCCCAGGAACCTCTGCCCTCTGATAAAATCGAGCTACGGCTACGCCTTGACCGATAAATGTCCCTACTTTCACTTCTGCGACATGGTCATAGCGGAAAGCACCTGTGACGGCAAGAAGAAGATGTACGAGCTTATGTCGAGGATGAAGCCCCTACACTTGATGATGCTGCCTCAGACCGCCGAGGGAGACGGATCCCGGTCGGCGTGGCGTGCCGAGCTGGACAGGCTAAAAGACGGACTGGAAAGGGCTTTCGACGTTTCCATAAACGACGGGGCTATCTCCGAGAGGATCTCCCTTAGAAACAGGGAGCGTCTGGCCCTGAAATCCCTCTGGGAACTGTCCAGGTTGGATCCTCCCGCCATAACCGGCAGGGAGCAGTTCCTCATATCCGAGTATTGCGAGTTCCACTTCCACAAGGAAGATCTGGTCCCCTGGCTGGAGAACCTGGTCTCTCAGATCCGAGAGGCCTACGACCTAGGGGAGAGGCGGGTTTGCAAGGACGCCCCGAGGATATTGATAACGGGCTGTCCTCTGGGAGGAGCTCAGAAGGTCATCCACGCCATAGAGGACGCCGGAGCCGTGGTCGTCTGTTACGAGAACTGCGGAGGCGTCAAGGAGCTGGGCTTCCTGGTGGACGAGGACAGACCTCCGATGGAGGCCCTGACGGATAAATATCTCAACGTGGGCTGCTCCGTCATGACCCCCAATACCTCCCGGATGGATAACCTGAAAAAACTTATCGAAAACTACAGTGTAGACGGAGTGGTGGAGGTGGTCCTTCAGGCCTGCCATACCTACGCAGTGGAGACCTACGAGGTCAGAGAGCTGGTTCGTTCCACCGGACGGCCTTATATGTCCGTCGAGACCGATTATTCCAAGAGCGACATAGGCCAGCTCTCCACCAGAATAGGCGCCTTTTTGGAGATGCTGTAACGTTTTTCCATATAAATCTATATCTTTAAACGACGGAGAGGTGTGGTTCTATGAGGGTTTTATCTAAGATAGCTGCGGTTTTAGTGTTCTGTGTCGTCATGGCGGCTGGAATGTCCTTCGGTGGGCAGACACGAAGCGGAGAAGGAATGAAGGTCTGGTTCGATACGGGAGGTCCGGTAGGGGGACCATACAACACGATAGTGGCCAACGGTGCCAAACAGGCCGCGACCGATCTCGGTTGTGAGCTTACTCTGGTGTACTCGGACTGGAGTCCGGAGAAAATGCTGGAAAACTTTAAGAACGGCCTGGCAATGAACCCCGACGGTATGGTGGTCTATGGCGTTCCGGGAGACGATGCCTACGAGCCTCTGATTGAAGAGGCTTTGGAAAAAGGTATAGTGGTAACCGCCGTAGATACCGAATTTTTGAGGTTACAGGAAAATTTTAAGTCGAAGGGATTTGGCTACATCGGAGCGAACAATAGAAAGCAGGGTGAAACTCTGGCCTTGGAGGCTCTGAGGAGAGGAAACTTTAAGAAAGGCGATCGTGCTTTCCTCTGGGGGCGTAAGAGGAACGAAAACAGCGGAATAAGAGCCCGAGCCATCATAAAGGTACTTGAAGAAGCGGGGCTCACTGTAGACTACCTGGAGATATCTCCTGAGATAGACAAGGATACCTCTTTAGGAACTCCAATAATCACCGGCTATCTATCTAGCCATCCAGATTGCAAGCTGATGATCATGGATCATGGGGCTCTCACCTCGCAGGTAGGAAATTTTCTTAGGGCCGCTGGAGTGAAACCAGGCGAGATATTCACCGCTGGCTTCAGTCTGTCCCCTGCAACTGCGACGGCCATTGAAGATGGCTATCTTACCTTGGTATCGGAACACCAGCCTTATCTGCTGGGGTATTTGTCGGTGGTTCAGGTCGTCCAGACTAAAAAATATGGATTCGGCGGTTTGGTTATCGATACGAGCGGAAGCTATGTTACCGCCGAAAACATAAAGGATATCGCTCCTTTGGCCGCCAAGGGAATTCGTTGATATTTCGATAGATGTGAAAGAGTCGAACGGGGACGAGAGCGTAGATGCTTTCGTCCCCCCTTCGTGGTTGACTAATCTGAAGGTGGTGGGGATTTGGAAAGACTTGTTCAGATGCGTGGAGTAACGAAATCTTTTGGCTCCGTGGAAGCCCTTAAGGATGTGGATTTTTCCCTGGAAAAGGGGGAAATAGTGGCTTTATTGGGTGATAACGGTGCGGGAAAATCCACTCTGATAAAGATCTTGTCCGGAGTTTATCGTCCTGATATGGGTTCCATGGCTGTCTCGGGACAGGACGTGGACTTTAGTCTCTACGATGTGAGGATGGCCAGATCTCTTGGGATAGAGACGGTGTATCAGGAAAGGTCTTTAGGCGAAAAACAGCCGCTTTGGAGGAATGTCTTCATAGGACGTCATATAACTGATCGTCTGGGCTTCATAGACGTAGCCCGAGAAAAAAGAGAGACCTTGAATCTATTGTCGACTGTATTGGGCCTTAAGGGAGTAGGCCTTAGTCCTGACGCCAGGGTGGGAACTCTTTCGGGTGGGGAAAGACAGGGACTTGCCATAGCAAGAGCCATGTATTTTGGAGCGGAGATAATAGCTTTAGACGAACCTACCACCGCATTGGCACTGAGCGAAGTGGAGAAAGTACTTTCCTTTATAAGGTCCATAAGAGACGAGGGGCGTTCCTGCATAGTTATAAGCCACGATCTGGGACATATCACCAGTGTAGCCGATCGTTTCGTCCTCATGGATAGAGGCAGGGTGGTGGCCTCTTATAACAACGGTGAAATATCTACGGAGGAACTGGTGGGAGTTATGCTTCATTTGGTTAATGGAGATATTTCATGATAATGTGGTTGCTCAGGAAATATAGGTTGCATCTATTGGTTACGTTGGCTCTTGTCGGGCTTTTGGCTTCTTTCATGATCGCCAGTCCTCAGACGTTTCTGAGTATGAGGATCTACAGATCGTTTATGTCGACCATACCGGTTACCGCCATACTCGCATTGGGGATGACTCTGCTTGTCGTAGTGGGGGAGATGGACCTTAGTTTTCCGTCGATAGCCGCCGCAGCTTCATACTTCTTTGCCGAGATATTCGTCCGAACCGGCTCTCTGTTGCTAGCTTTTTTGGGTGCCATGGTCTCTGGCGTCTTTATGGGGTGGATCAATGCGATCGTGGTGGTCCGCATAGGGGTGCCGTCCATAATAGCTACCATAGGAACTCAGTTTTTCTGGCGAGGCCTGATACTTCTTCTCTCCGATGGCGTTGCCATCAGTCTGGCTGAAATCCGAGGATCTTTACTTCATCTTCTCTTCGTCGGTCGAATAGGAGGGGAGATCCCTGCCCAGACGGTATGGTGTTTAGCCTTAGCCGTCTTGTTGGCCTTTATCCTAAATCGACATATCTTTGGCGATGCATTGCTGTTTATCGGCGACAACCGTCGCACCGCCCTCATGATGGGTGTACCCGTGGCGAAAGTTAGGACAAAGGCGTTCGTCCTTATGGGCGTTTTATCTGCCTTTGCTGGGTTGTTGTCCACCTTTGAGCTGGCCAATTGGTGGCCGACCCAGGGCGAGGGGTATATGTTGTTGGTCTTCGCTTCGGTTTTCGTGGGGGGTACCTCCGCCTACGGAGGAGAGGGCACCATATACGGTTCGTTGATAGGGGCCGCCATAATAGGCATAATAGAGGCTGGCATAGTGAGCGCCGGGCTGGCCGGGTTCTGGACCAGACTGGTCTATGGGCTTATCATAGTGGTGTCGGTCTCAATCTATACCTTGATGGCCAGAAGAGGAGGGACAAGCTAGTCCAGATGGACCAGCTTGTCCCTGTTCAGCTTTAGATGCACCGAATTTCCCTCGTCCCATCGCGGATCGTCCCTGCTCAGAACGTCGGCCTCTATCGTCGATTGTCCGACCCTTACGGAGTAGGTGGTCATGGCACCCTTGAACTGTCGGCCGATAATCGTTCCGGTGAAGTCTCCTCCGTCCGAGGAGAGAGATACGTCTTCCGGGTGAACGGCCGCTCTGCGTCCGTCGCCCATGTCCACGAAATTACTCCTTCCGATGAAATCCGCCACGAAAGAGGTATCGGGATGGCTGTATATCTCGTAGGGCGTTCCGGTCTGGGCTACGATCCCCCTTTCCATGACGGCGATCCTGTCCGAGAGGGCCAGTGCCTCCTCCTGGTCGTGGGTGACGTATATGGCCGTTATTGCCATGTCCCTTTGAACCCTTCTTATCTCCGACCTCATCCTGATCCGGAGCTTGGCGTCCAGGTTGCTGAGAGGCTCGTCCATCAGCAACACCTTGGGACGGATCACCAGCGCTCTGGCCAGTGCCACACGCTGTTGCTCCCCTCCGCTCAGCTGATGTATCGTCTTTTCCTGCGACGTGGGAAGTCCGACCCTCTCGAGCATCTCCTCCGCCGTCCTCAGCGCCGCCTTTTTCTTTATTCCTCGAAATTTCAATCCGTAGGCGACGTTCTGGAGCACCGTCATGTGTGGGAAGAGGGCGTAGCTCTGGAATACGGTGGCGGTCGGTCTCCTCTCCGGTGGAAGCTCCGTGATGTCCTCTCCGTCCAGGGTGATAGTGCCCCCATCTGGGCTTACAAAACCTCCCACCATCTTGAGAGTCGTCGTCTTGCCGCATCCGCTAGGTCCCAGCAGGGAAACCATCTCGCCTTCCTCTATGTCGATGGAAAGCCCGTTCACCGCGGGAATCCCTTCGAAGCTTTTTTTAAGGTCGTTCAGTCGAAGATACATCTCGATCCTCCCGTCTCTTCCCGCCTAGGATCACTCGGGAGAATATCAGGTTGACCGCCATGGTTACGGCCACTATGACGGAGGCCATGGCGGAACTCGCTCCTATGTCGCCGCTCTGTATGGCCTCGAACATCTCCGCCGTCATCACCTTCGTGTAGGGGGTTATCAGGAAGATTATCCCCCCCACGGTGGTCATGGTGAAGGTAAAGGTGTTTATGAAGCTTACAGCGAAGGCCGGTGTCATCAGGGGAATCGTCACGTCCCTGAGAGCCGCCAGTGGGCCTCCGCCCTGATCCCTTACCGCGTCCTCCAGTTCGGGGTTGATCTGTCCCATGACGGATATCCCGCTTTTTATACCTATGGATAGCTGTCTGTAGACGCAGTTCGTGACTATCAGAAACCCCGAGGCCAGTACTGCCTCTGGCATCCAGTTGAAGGCCAGGAGATAGGCTATGCCGAAAAACGGTCCCGGCAGTATGAAGGGCAGATCCGCCACGAAGTCTATCATCCTGACCAGAGGACCTTCGGCACGTCCGAGGTATCTGGCCATGAGCACCCCCATGAGCCCCGCCGCCGTCGCCGCCGTAAAGGCGTACTTAAGGCTCCTGAACAGGCTGCCCATCTTGGCTATCTTCAGGGCTTCCATATGTCTGTAGGTGAGGGAGAAATCCACTCCCCAGGTCTTCACGAAGGCACCGCAGAAGATGGCACCGTATTTGGCGATCTCGAAGGCGACGTAGCTCCAGACCACTAGGTATATGACCGTCCCCAGTGCCCTGGGAAGGCGGGATTCGGACGATGTTCCGCCTCCGGGTTTCACCGAGAAGAGGGAGTTTTTCCCCATAAGCCTTCTGTATATCACGAAGGCCACGAGGGCGGGCAGAAGCAGCAGAGTGGATATGGCTGCGGCCTTGGGAAGGTCGTAGGATCCCACCGCGGTGGTGTAGGCGTGGGTGGCGAGGACGCTGTAGTTTCCCCCTATGAATATGGGGGTTCCGAAATCGGACAGAGATCTTATGAAGACTATAAGCCCCGCCGTAACTATGCCCGGTCTGGCCAGGGGGAGGGTGATCTTCGTCAGGGTAGCTCCCTTCCCGGCTCCGAGGTCCAGAGACGCCGTCTCGAGGTCCCTGTCCATTCCCTTGAGCACCGCCATTATGAGAAAGGCGGCTATGGATGCCAATCCCACCGACTCCATCAGTATTATGCCGTGAGGACCGTAGGGGTTCCAGTGAAGTCCCAGCAGTTTCCACGATATCAGGCCCCTCCTGCCGAACAGCATGATGTAGGACAGAGAGGACATGAATGGCGGCGATATCAGGGTCATCATTAGCACCGCCAGAACGGCTCTCTTGCCGCGGTAGTCCGTGTGGGTGACGTATAGGGCGCAGCATAGTCCGATTGACAGGGCGAACAACGTGGTCCAGAACCCTATGAACAGGCTGTTTTCGATCAGTCCGTAGTTTTTTACGATGAGGTCTTCATAGCAGGCCAGGCTGAAGCTGCCGTCGGGATAAAGGCTCTCCCTTAGGATTGCGATGGTCGGCCACAGGACGAATGCCAACACCCCGGCGGAGAGAAGGACGAACGGCAAAAGAGGGGCATCGTGAGATGCCCCTCTTGCGTGTCTACTCGGTTTTCTCACCGAATTCCTTCTGCCATCTGCCAAGTATCTCTTTGCGTTTCTCTCCGGATTTTATCGGATCCACCAGAATTATCTTGGCGTCCTTCAGTCCCTTGAGATACTCCGGTACCTCCGCGTCCGGCCTGGTCCCGACCTTTGCGGTGTTTGCCATCTGGACCTCCTGGCCCCTCTTGGAGAGACACCAGTCGACGAAGGCTTTAGCCGCCTCCATGTTCTTTGCTCCCTTCATTATGGCGACCGGAGCCAACGATCCGGGGGTGCCTTCCTCGGGAAAGACGGAGATCACCGGATGTCCCTGAGCTATCAGTTTGACTCCCACGTCGTAGGGGTCTATTCCGACTGCCACCTCGCCCATGGCTGCCTTGTTCGGCGGAGCGGAGCCTCTCTTGGTGTAAAACGGGATGTTGGCGTCGATGTTTCGGATGACCTCCCAGCCTTTTTCCTCTCCGAATATCTCGAGGATCTCGAAGATAACCGAGTAGTTGGTGCCGGAGATGGTCGGGTTGCTCATCATTACCTCGTCCTTGTACTCCGGCTTGCCCAGGTCGATCCAGCTTTTAGGGGCGGGAAGTCCCTTTTCCTTCAATATGTCCTTGTTGACGATGAAATCAACCGCCACAAGGGACAGTCCGGTCCAGAATCCATCGGGATCCCTGTATTCCTCTGGGATCTTCTCCGCCTCGGGAGAGACGTAGCTTTCCAGGAACCCCTCCTGGCCCGCGACCATGAAGCTGTCGACTCCGCCTCCGAACCAGGCGTCCGCCAGATTCTTGCCCTTGGACGCTCTAAGCCTGGTGAGGACCTCTCCGGAGGACATCTCCAGATAGTTGACCTTGATCCCCGTATCCTTGGTGAACTCGGCGAAGGTCTCGTCTATGCCGGTGGCGGCGACGAAAATGCTGATGCTCTGCCCTGCCAAGGGTTTGTCCGTCTGTGCGAACGAGATAGAGGCCACCGCCAAGACCGCCGATAAAGCTATTAAAATCGTAGCCTTTCTCATTTTTCCCCCTCCTCTATTATGCCTAGGGTCTATAAAAAGGATTATCTACAAGAATGTAAGAGCTGTCAACATCATCGGCAGGTCTGCGATGGCAGCACGGATCCCGTCAGGGATTCCAGAATCTCGGCGGCGGTGGAATCCTCCGGCAGACGGTCCAGAATCCACTCTAGGTCCCCTCTGTCCCTTAGGAGCTCTACCGATTGAGGGTGAGCCATGTCCTTGATCCAGCAGAGCTGAAACAGCAGCACATCCGACAGAGTCCTTAACTGGTCGTAGCGGGCCTTGCCGTAACGTCTCAATTCGTCCAGCACCGCTGGGGTGAACCGTCCTTCCGGGCCTATCCCGGGGTATATGGAGTCGGTCTCCCCTCTTTTGATGTGCTCTCGGACCACCCGGAAGATGTCTATCCTGTCGCTGTCTTTTATGAGTTTCAGAAGTTCCATCTCGTTGTCTGTGCGTTCTACCGGAAGGTCCTTCTTGTTGTGTTCTCTCGTCGTGAAGGCGATAAGCTCTAGCTCGATAGGGTCGATAATGTTCCCGGGGAAATCCTCTCTGAGAACCCTCTCCCCTCTGTCTCCGTGATCCAGAGATCTGAAGTCGTAGAATGTCCCGTAGTCCCTGTATTGAGGAAACCTTCCCAAGTCGTGAAGGAGACCGGCCGCAACTGCCAGGTGTCTGTTCGTTTCGTCCCATCCGAGTTCGTCCGCCAGGAGTCCGGCGTTTTCCGCGACCCTGTGGCTGTGTCTTTCCTTCAATTCCAGCTGAGGAAGTCTCCCGCAGGTGCTGTAGAAAGAAGCCACATAGTCGTCGAACCAGCGGCGGATTTCGTCGATTTCTTTTAGCCTCAAAATTATCTCTCCTTTCCGATTCATGAGCCATTATACTCTCTATAACGGTACCCTCGTCCCTGTTCCCCCTTAGGAGGAAGGGATATTATGTATCCGATGATAAAAGGAGGTCGATGTCTTGGATTCGTTGCGGGATCTTTGCAGAACGATAGATAACACCCTTCTCCGTCAGGATGTGTCGGTGGTCGAGGTTGAGGAGTTCGTCTCCCGGTCGATGGAGGCCCGTTTTCGTACGGTGGTGGTTCCCCCCTGGATGGTAGCCCATGCAGTCTCCATGACGGAGAACAGCGAAACCGGGGTATCCGTCGTCATCGGTTTTCCCCTGGGGTACCATCCTCTTGGAGTGAAGTTGGCCGAGATAGATCATTATATGGAAATGGGGTCAGGGGTGACCGATTTCGACGTGGTCTTGAACCTGTCTGCCTTGAAGTCCGGAATGTGGGATTACGTGGAAAGCGAGATAAGAGCTCTGGCCGGTAGGCTCTCGGACAGGATCTTCAAGCTTATAGTCGAGACACCTCTTTTATCCGAATACGAGATACGTAAAATTGGCCGTATCTGCGCCGGCGTCGACGGGCTCGACTACGTCAAGACCTCTTCCGGTTTCTGCGGAAGCCCCACCACGGAGGACCAGGTAAGGATTTTGGCGGAGACCATGATGGGCGAGAAGAGGATAAAGGTCTCCGGAGGGGTACGGTCTATGGCCGACCTTGAGAGGTTCGTCGTGGTCGGAGGAGACGTCTTCGGAACCAGTTCTGGACTATCCATAATCAAGGAGACCTGCCCGGTTTTGTAAACAAGTGTTATCCCGGCTCCGTCGGATATCCCCTATAATCGAATTCGGTGAATTTTATCGAAATATTTTAGGAGGTAGAGACGTGGAACGACTTAGACAGAGCATCGATGCCATGAAGGACGATATCGTAGCGGCCATCAGGGAAAACGTAGCGGTCAAGAGCGTGGAAGGTCCCGCCGAGCCGGGAGCTCCCTTCGGTCCCGGGCCTAAAGCTGCGATGGATAACTTCGTTCAGATAGCCGGTCGCCTCGGTTTCGAAACAGGTGTCTTCGAGGATATGGTCGGTTGGGCCGAATTCGGAGATCCCGATGCCGACATGGTGGCCATACTCGGTCACGTCGACGTGGTCCCAGAGGGAGACGGCTGGAGCTGTGATCCCTACGAGGGCAAAATAGAGGACGGCAAACTCTACGGTCGAGGAGTCATGGACGATAAGGGTCCGGTGATCTGCGCTCTCTACGCTTTAAAGGCCATAAAAGATCTCGAGATCCCCCTCAAAAAGAGGGTTAGGATCCTGATCGGAACGAACGAGGAAAGCGGCAGCAAGGCCGTAGCCCGTTACGTAGAGGCAGGACAGGACCTCCCCGTCGCTGGTTTTACCCCCGATGCGGAGTACCCGCTGATAAACGGCGAAAAGGGTATCGTCATAGCCAGGCTCTCCGCTCCCTTCAAGGCAGAAGGAGACGTTCAGGTGGTTTCCTTCGACGGAGGCGTGGCGCCTAACTCGGTGCCTTCGGTGGCCAAGGCGGAGATCCTCGTGAAGACCGATATGGCCGAAAGGGTCAAGTACACCGTATCGAACTGGCACGGCCCCGAGAGGGCAAAGCTTTCTTTGGACGATAAGGGTGAGGGACGTTTCCTGCTGTCCATGGAGGGAGTTCCTGCCCACGGGAGTCTTCCGGAGCAGGGAGTCAACGCAGTGGCCTGGCTGGTCAAGGTCCTGCTCACACTTGGAGTTACCGGCGAGCAGGGGTGTATCCTGGCCGCCTTGGATCGCTACGTGGGGATCGACTGTCACGGAGAGAGCCTGGGAGTCTGCGTCTACGACGACGTATCCAGATACACCTCTGTCTGTTGGGGCACCATGAAGACCGAGGGGGACAGGGTCGTCTTCAGCCTTAACCCGAGGTTCCCCGTGAGCTATCGCACCGAGGACATGGTGCAGATCCTGGAGAAGACCTTCTCCGATGCTGGATTCGAGATCCTGTCCATGAGAAAGGACGAGCCTCTTTATATGCCGGAGGATTCCGAACTGGTGGTCAAGCTGATGGAGGTCTATCGTAGGGAGACCGGTCGGATGGACGACAAGCCCATGTCCATCGGAGGAGGCACCTACGCCAAGGCCATGCCGAACGTATTGGCCTTCGGTCCCACCCTTCCTGGCGAGCCGTCCAACATACACGAGGCCGACGAGTGCTGGAGCATCGAGAACATGATGACCAGTACCAAGATAATGGCCGCCGCCATAGTATCTCTGGCTCAGGACTGACGGAGTTCTTTTACAAGGTCGTATAGAAGAAAAGGAGGCTTCCTAGGGAGCCTCCTTTATCTGTATCGTCCGACCATCAGCAGAAGCGGCAGAATCAGAGCGAGGGCGAAGCCGTTGAAGTGTCCCACCGAACATCCGCCACCTCCCGAGGAAGGGGTCTTTTCCCTCCTTACGCCCTCTATCATGAAGGCCGGGTCGGTCACGCCGCCGTTGTCCCTGCCGTCCAGATCGAAGCTGCCCCCGTCGGACAGGGCCATGGCCACGATACAGCAATCGGAGACCAGGTTGTCCCTTGAAAGAGCGCCCTTGACCGTGGGATCCGCTGGTGTGCCCTCGGTCTCCAGCACGGCGAAGCTCCCGCCGGTGAGGTCGGAAAGTTCGTAGACCCTGGAGTAGGGCAGAACCTTATCGGAGGAGAGCACCTTAACTATCTGTAGCAGGTCGGAGCTCTTCCCCCTGAAGCAGTCCGGGATCTGGAAGAACACCACAGCCGTTGTCGGCTCGTTCGTAGCCTGGTCCTGGGCCCTGGCCTGGATCAGGGCCCTGAAAAAGGGCAGAGACAGACCGGAGGTCCCTTCCCTTATCTCCATGTCGGTGGATAGGGGCAGAAGCCCCTCCATGGCTTCGCCTTTTATATAGACCTGCCCCGTATCGTCTATGGCCAGAAGGGGAACCAGATCCTCTATAAGGGGCTCCGGGACCAGGGCCCTTCTCAGGGCCTCCCTCAGTCGGTCCGTCTTTTCCTGTTCCGTGGCGTCGCCGGATATTTCGACGATTATGGGAACCGCCACGGTGATCCGGTCCGACCTGGGCAGGATCACGTCCGAGGACAGAATCGGCGTCAAAGAGGGTTGAACCGGTATGGGCTCCGGCACAGGTTCGGGTTCCGGCTCTGGAGTCGGCGTAGGGGTCGGAGTCGGTTCCGGCGTAGGCGTAGGCGTCGGAGCGGGAGGAGGGACCGGAGTCGGCTCCGCCTCGTAGGCCCCCATGTCGAAGGAGAGCCCCTGGGGCCTGGCTACGCCACGTTGGTCCGCGGCAGGAGCACCGATGGAGGTACCGGAGTTAAGAGCCGAGCTTCCCGCCAGCAGGGCGCAGGTCTTGGTGGCCCCCCCGTTGGCCGCCAGGGGCCCGAGCCTGGGATCGGCCGAAATATTAGTGGGGTTGCCGAAGAGGGTAGTGTCCACTACAGAGTATGTTATTGTGGTGGTCCCTACGTCGTTGGTGGTCTGGCCAACCGTGGTGTTCGATCCCCAGAGGATACAGTTCATCACTGTAACGTCGCTGTTGTAGTTATGCATCCCATCGCCGCCGTCGGTGGCGGTGTTTGCCGAAAAAGTGCAGTTGGTTATCCTTGGAAAGCCGGTATTGTTATACATCCCCCCACCATAGTGGGCGGCACTGTTGTCCGAGAAGGTGCAGTTGGTCACAGTAGTGTTGTTGTTGTAATTGTATATTCCGCCACCATAGTTGGTGGTGGTGTTGCCGGAGAAGGCGCAGTTTGTCACATTAGCGTTGCTGCTGTAGTTGTACATTCCGCCTCCTAAGTAGGAGGTATTGGCCCAAAAAGTGCAGTCCGTCACAGTCGGGGAACCTCCGAGGTTATACATTCCTCCACCAATGCCGTGGATGTTGGTGTGATTGCCCGAAAAGGTGCAGTTGATCACGGTAGTGATGCTGTTATAGTTGTACATCCCACCACCGCCGCTGGCGTTGTTGTCAGAGAAGGCGCAGTTTATTATCCTAGGGGAGCATCTGTAGTTGTAAATCCCCCCGCCGTTGCTGGCGTTGTTGCCCGAAAAGGTACAGCCGATCACAGTCGGTGAGGCTTCGTTGTTGCACATCCCCCCGCCATAGACCTGAACTGATGAACTATCATTGGCGTTTCCACCTGTGACGGTGAAGCCGTCCAGCACCGCTGAGGTCGTGACTCCGGCCCCTGCGTATACTACGTGATAGCTCAGATTTCCTCCGCTCAGGATCGTCACGTTTGCCGCCGGGTCACGCTGGCTGCGAAGAGATTCCGTGCCCACAAATCCACCATAGAGGCCGACTCCGTCCTTGAGTGTAAAGTATACGTCTCGAGACACTGTATGGGGCCGATAGGTCCCAGCCGCCACCCATACCTCGTCTCCATTTACGGCACAGTCCAAGATCGCGGTCAGATCCGAGCTGGCGGAGGCCCAGGAGGATCCGTCTCCAACCCCTCCCGGTTTGACGTAGAGGACCGCTCCCTCGGAGATCCACGGAACTGAGAGGACCAAAAGGAGAGAGAGAACGCACAACGATAACAATCCCTTTTTTTGAGTCACGAACATCTTATGCA
Organism: Dethiosulfovibrio faecalis; assembly: GCF_021568795.1. NCBI lineage: Bacteria > Thermotogati > Synergistota > Synergistia > Synergistales > Dethiosulfovibrionaceae > Dethiosulfovibrio > Dethiosulfovibrio faecalis. The sequence continues at coordinate 31,679 of NZ_JAKGUE010000005.1, read as the reverse complement.
CCCCATAGAATTAGAGTCGATAAATAGTCGTAGTTAACAAATATATTATACTTATTCGACTTTATATTCCAGTGGGGCTTAAGGACCAAAGAAAGCTTTTTATGGGGTTATTTTTTCACGAACACAAGCAGAGGCAGGACCATGAAGATATCCAATCCGCCGATGTGCCCCACCGAACAGCCGCCACCTCCCAAGGAAGGGGTCTTTTCCTTCCTTACCCCCTCTATCATGAAGGCCGGGTCGGTCACGCCGCTGTCCTCCCTGCCGTCCAGGTCGAAGCTGCCACCGTCGGAGAGGGCCATGGCCACGACGCGACGGTCCGAGACAGTATCGTCCCCAGAAATAGCTCCCCTGACCTCAGGGCCCGCCGAGGTCGCCTCGGTATCCAGAACCGCGAAGCAACCGTCGGTGAGATCCGACAGATCGTAGACCCTGGAGTAGGGCAGAACCATATCGGAGGAGAGCACCTTAACTATCTGTAACAGATCGGAGCTTTTACCCCTGAAGCAGTCCGGGATCTGGAAGAACACCACCGCCGTTGTCGGCTCGTTCGTAGCCTGGTCCTGGGCCATGGCCTGGATCAGGGTCCTGAAAAAGGGCAGAGACAGACCGGAGATACCTTCCTTTATCTCCATGTCGGTGGATAGGGGAAGAAGCCCGTCCATGGCTTCGCCTTTTATATAGACCTGTCCCGTGCCGTCTATGGCCAGAAGGGGAACCAGGTCCTCTATAAGGGGCTCCGGGACTAGGGCCCTTCTCAGGGCCTCCCTCAGTCGGTCCGTCTTTTCCTGTTCCGTGGCGTCGCCGGATATTTCGACGATTATGGGAACCGCCACGGTGATCCGGTTCGACCTGGGCAGGATCATGTCAGAGGACAGAATCGGCGTCAAAGAGGGCTGAACCGGTATGGGCTCCGGCACAGGTTCGGGCTCCGGCTCTGGAGTCGGCGTAGGGGTCGGAGTCGGTTCCGGCGTAGGCGTAGGCGTCGGAGCGGGAGGAGGGACCGGAGTCGGCTCCGCCTCGTAGGCCCCCATGTCGAAGGAGAGCCCCTGGGGCCTGGCTACGCCACGTTGGTCCGTGGCAGGAGCACCGATGGAGGTACCGGAGTTAAGAGCCGAGCTTCCCGCCAGAAGGGCGCAGGTCTTGGTGGACCCCCCGTTGGCCGCCAGGGGCCCGAGCCTGGGATCGGCAGACGTGTTGCCCGTCCCAACCTGGTCCGTCACCGAGTAGGCGAAGGTCGGCGTTCCTCCGCTGTTGGTTATCTGGCCTACAGTGGTACCTGAGCCCCAGAGGATACAGTTGGTCAAAGTAAAGGTGGAACTATTGTTGCATGCTCCATGGCCGTTGGTGGTAGCCGTGTTTGCCGAAAAGGTGCAGTTCGTCATCGTAAAAGAACCACCGGCGGCGTATGTCCCTCCGCCGTTGTTTGCGTGGTTTCCAGAAAAGGTGCAGTTTTTTAGCGTTGAAGATGAAAAAACGCTGAAGATACCCCCTCCGTCACCTGCTGCGGAGTTGCCCGAAAAAGTGCAGTTGTTGATGACAGTGGAAATGGTGCCTTGGTTGAACATTCCACCTCCGCTGAGGTTGGCTCCGTTGGAGGAAAAAGAAGAGTCTGTTATCGTGACCTCTCCTCCTTCGTTGTACATTCCACCGCCGTTTTGTCCCGCGATGTTATTGTAGAAGGTACAGCTTGTCACGGTCGTATTGGCAATAATGTTACACATGCCTCCACCGTGATTCAATATGGATTGGTTTAGCCCAAAGGAACAACCAATCACGGTGGGGTTCCCTTGAAGGTTGTACATGCCCCCTCCGACAGTATTGCTCTCATTGTTATTGAATATACAATTAATTACTTTAGGACTGGAGTTTTGGTTAAACATCCCTCCGCGCTCGCCCTGGTAACTCCCTGAAGAACCGTTAGCCTTACCGTAAGCGACTGTGAAGCCATCGACAACCGTCGATGCGCTAACACCCGGCCCTGCGTATACTACGTGATAGCTCAGATTTCCTCCGCTCAGGATCGTCACGTTTGCCACCGGGTCACGCTGGCTGCGAAGAGATTCCGTGCCTGCAAATCCTCCGTAGAGGCCGACTCCGTCCTTGAGCGTAAAGTATACGTCTCGAGACACTGTATGGGGCCGATAGGTTCCAGCCGCCACCCATATCTCGTCTCCACTTACGGCACTGTCCAAGATCGCGGTCAGGTCCGAGCTGGCGGAGGCCCAGGAGGATCCGTCTCCGCCCCCTCCCGGTTTGACGTAGATGACCGTCCCCTCGGAGATCCACGGAAATGATAGAGCCCAGATAATTGAGAGAAAAAACAACGCTAAGAAGCTACTTTTTCGCATCACGGACATACTTACGCACCCCATCGACATAGAGTCAGAAAATAGCCACAGTTGAAGGGTTTATTATACTTCCTCAATCGCTTTTCGGGATCCTATGGATCAAAAAAAGATCTCAGATTTTATTTCTTCACGAACACAAGCAGAGGCAGGACCATGAAGATAGCCCATCCGCCGATGTGCCCCACCGAACAGCCGCCACCTCCCGAGGAAGGGGTCTTTTCTCTCCTTACGCCCTCTATCATGAAGGCCGGGTCGGTCACGCCGCCGTCCTCCCTGCCGTCCAGGTCGAAGCTGCCACCGTCGGAGAGAGCCATGGCCACGACGCATCGGTCCGAGACAGTATCGTCCCCAGAAATAGCTCCTTTGACCTCAGGTCCCACCGAGGTCGCCTCGGTATCCAACACGGCGAAGCATCCGTCGGTGAGATCCGACAGATCGTAGACCCTGGAGTAGGGCAGAACCATATCGGAGGAGAGCACCTTCACTATCTGTAGCAGGTCGGAGCTCTTACCCCTGAAGCAGTCCGGGATCTGGAAGAACACCACAGCCGTTGTCGGCTCGTTCGTAGCCTGGTCCTGGGCCCTGGCCTGGATCAGGGCCCTGAAAAAGGGCAGAGACAGACCGGAGGTCCCTTCCTTTATCTCCATATCGGTGGATAGGGGCAAAAGCCCGTCCATGGCTTCGCCTTTTATATAGACCTGCCCCGTATCGTCTATGGCCAGAAGGGGAACCAGATCCTCTATAAGGGGCTCCGGGACCAGGGCCCTTCTCAGGGCCTCCATCAGCCGATCCGTCCTTTCCTGCTCCGTGGCGTCGCCGGATATTTCGACGATTATGGGAACAGCCACGGTCACCCGGTCCGACCTGGGCAGGATCACGTCAGAGGACAGAATCGGCGTCAAAGAGGGTTGAACCGGTATGGGCTCCGGCACAGGTTCGGGCTCCGGCTCTGGAGTCGGCGTAGGGGTCGGAGTCGGTTCCGGCGTAGGCGTCGGCGTCGGAGCGGGAGGAGGGACCGGAGTCGGCTCCGCCTCGTAGGCCCCCATGTCGAAGGAGAGCCCCTGGGGCCTGGCTACGCCACGTTGGTCCGTGGCAGGAGCACCGATGGAGGTACCGGAGTTAAGAGCCGAGCTTCCCGCCAACAGGGCGCAGGTCTTGGTGGACCCCCCGTTGGCCGCCAGGGGACCTAGCCTGGGATCGGCCTCGACGTTGCCAGTGTCGGCCCAATCCGTCACCGAGTAGGTGATGGTCGTGACCGCGCTTCCGGCGCTGAAAAGCTGGCCCGCCGTGGCGTCCGGCCCCCAGAGGACGGAGTTGGTCGCCGTGAGGGTGCCGCCAGATTGGCACATCCCCCTGCCGACCAGGGCGCCGTTGCCCGAGAAGGTGCAGTTTTTCACCGTCGCGACGCTCCCCAGGGCGTATAGCCCGCCGCCGTTGCCGACAGTGCTGTTGTCTGCAAAGGTGCAGTTCATCACCTCATCGGTGCCGCCGTTGCTGGATATCCCGCCTCCGCAGACGGAGGCGCTGTTGCCCGAGAAGGTGCAGGCACTCACCGTCACGGTGCCGCTGGCGTTGGATATCCCGCCTCCGCATCTAGCGCTGTTGCCCGAGAAGGTGCAGGCACTCACCGTCGCGGCGCCGCTGGCGTTGGACATCCCGCCTCCGTCGCCGGCGGCGCTGTTACCCGAGAAGGTGCAGCCCGTCACAGACGGCGTGCCGCCGCTGCTGTACAGCGCCCCGCCGCTTTCAGTGAGCGCTCTGTTGTCCGAAAAGGTACAGTCCGTCACCGTCGGGCTTTCCCCGTCGTTGTAGATGGCTCCGCCCCTTTCCTTGGTCCAGTTGTCCGAGAAGGTGCAGCCCCTCACCGTCGGGGAGCCCTGCAAATTGTACATCGCACCGCCGTGGTAGTTGGAGGCCAGGTTTCCCGAGAAGGTGCAGTTCGTCACCGTCGGGCTTGCCCTGTAGTTGAACATGGCGCCGCCGTTGTTTCTCCCGTTGTTGTCGCGGAAGGTGCAGTTGGAGACGGTGGGGCTGGAGTCGACGTTGAACATCCCGCCGCCGACGTCCTGGTTGTCGACGGTCGGATCGTTGGCTTTGCCGCCGGTGACGGTGAAGCCGTCCAGGATCGCCGAGGCTGTCACGCCCGGACCGGAGTAGACGACGTGGTAGCTGAGATCCCCGCCGTTCAGAATCGTCTCATTCGTCGCCGGGTCCCTCTGGCTGAGGTCCGTTTCCGTGCCTGCGAAGCCGCCGTAGAGGCCGACTCCGTCCTTGAGCGTAAAGTATACGTCTCGAGACGCAGCATCGGGCCGATAGGTCCCGGCTGCCACCCACACCTCGTCTCCGCTTACGGCGCCGTCCAGGATTGCGGTCAGGTCGGAGCTGGCGGCGCCCCAGGAGGATCCGTCTCCCGACGAACCGGCCTTGACGTATATGATCGTTCCCTCGGAGGTCTCGATCAGACCGAAAAGACAAAGGACACAGATCGATGCAGCCAACGACGATAAAAAAGATCTTAATTTAATGGACAATCATTACACCTCGGCTGAAGGAGATTTGCCTGAAAACGTGGGGATGCTTCGGTGAAGCATGCCCTATGAAGAAACGTAAATGAAGCGTATGGATTATACGCTTCATGGTCTGTTTTCACAATTGCCGTATATAGTTTAAATGTCTAAATCGTAAGGGCTTTCTTTTCCTCTTGATGGGATAGGATCCCCCATTTTGCTGGAGCATCCCGCAGAGAGGTCGTCCATGTGACGGTTGTTGCTCTTATTTACCCAAGGGCTTAGAGTAGCTTTTATTTCAGGATTGGATTTTAGTCGGGAGGACGATTTTCGTGAAAGATATCTTTCGGTGCCCATGGTGCGGGGAAGATCCCCTCTACGTCGATTATCACGACAGAGAATGGGGTGTGCCTCTGAGGGATGACAGGGCGCTTTTCGAGCTTTTGTGTCTCGAGGGGGCTCAGGCTGGTCTCAGCTGGATAACGGTTCTCAAGAAAAGGGAGGCGTACCGAAGGGTTTTCGATCGGTTTGATCCTGGGGCGGTGGCCCGTTACGGCCAGCGACGGATAGACGAGATCCTGACGGAGCGAGGGATAATAAGAAACAGGCTCAAGGTCCGATCGGTCGTGGAAAACGCCAGGGTTTTTCTGGCTTTGCAGGAAAGGGAGGGGAGCTTCTCCGAGTATCTATGGGGTTTCGTCGACGGAAGGCCTATAGAGAATCGATGGAACTCTATCTCACAGGTCCCGGCAGAGACGGATCTGTCCAGGAGGATCTCCAGGGATATGAAGAAAAGGGGATTCCGCTTCGTCGGTCCCGTCATAATCTATTCCTTGATCCAGTCGGCAGGCTTGGTCAACGACCACCTAGTGGATTGTTTTCGACATGGGGAATGTTCTAAGATGCAGTAATCTGCAGATTATTTATTTTTAGTCTTTTTTATTATTTTATGGCTTATGATACACTCCTTGTGTGAGTAGTCTGACTAACTTTCTATCATAAGGAGGCGTTATCGTGAAGGATGAATCGTCCAGGGGCGAATGGAGCAGTAAGATCGGTTTCATTCTTGCAGCCGCAGGTTCCGCCATAGGGTTGGGAAGTATCTGGAGGTTTCCCTATATCGCGGGGCAATCGGGAGGCGCTGCTTTCGTGGCGGTCTATCTCGTCCTCGTCTTTTCGATCGGGATCTCCCTGATGATGGCGGAGATAGTCATAGGCAAAAAGGGAAAGCTAAACGCCGTAGGATCCTTCGGTAAGCTGGGCGGACGGAGATGGTCTCTGGTCGGTTGGGGAGGCGTCGTGGCGGCTTTCGTCATATTATCCTACTACGGTGTCATAGGAGGATGGACCATAGCCTATATCTTCAAGTCCTTTTTCGGGCTTATGGAGGTTACCGGTGCCGGTGAGGTCGCCAGGGTCTTTCAGGATTTCATATCCAGCGGGACTCAGATGGTCTTTTTCCAATGTCTCTTCATGGGGGCGACCGTGTTCGTCGTTTTTCGAGGGGTCAGCGGAGGTATCGAGAGACTCTGTACCTTCTGTATGCCGGCCTTGTTCGTCCTGATGCTGCTTTTGATAGGGAGATCGGTTACCTTGCCGGGAGCCATGGAGGGGGTCGCCTTTTTTCTAAAGCCCGACTTCAGCAAGGTCACCGGTGAGGTCTTCCTTTCCGCTCTCGGACAGGCTTTCTTCTCGCTCTCCCTCGGTATCGGGGCCATGATAATCTACGGCAGCTATCTTCCCGAGGATTCGGACATCCCCAAGTCCAGCCTCCAGATTTGCTTCCTCACCTTTCTGATCTCCCTGATGGCCGGTCTGATAATATTTCCCTCTCTCTTTGCCTTCGGAATGGAACCAGGGGCCGGGGCCGGACTGACCTTCATAACATTGCCGGTGGTCTTCTCCAAGATGCCCGGGGGAGTGCTTTGGTCGGCGTCCTTCTTCGTATTGTTCTTCTTCGCGGCTCTGACCTCGTCGGTGTCCCTTCTCGAGGTGGCTGTGTCCTATCTCATCGACAGTCTAGGCTGGGCGAGGCGGAGGGCGACGATCTTTTTGGGATGTCTTATAACTTTGGTCGGAATCCCATCCGCCCTATCCCAGGGGGCGGCGAGGATAAACGTTTTCGGGCTTTCCTTTCTGGACGCAGCCGATTTTTTCGCCTCTAATCTGATAATGCCGATCGTCGGGTTCCTCATCTCCGTTTTTCTCGGTTGGGTCGTCCCCTCGGTCGCGGAAGAAGGCATCACCAACGAAGGAACCAGGCCGTTCGGAGGAAAGAGGATCTGGCTTTTCATCCTCCGTTTCGTGGCTCCGATATGTATACTGGTCATCTTCGTGGCCGGGCTTAAATGGTAGCAGGGAGGGATATCGGCGATGTTCAATACGTTTAAAGCGGGTGCCTTTGTGCGGTTTATATCCTCGGTTTTGTTGACGGTTTTTATCTCCGCCTCCTGCGCTTGGGCCGGAGACAGACTGGACGATATAGTAAAACGGGGCGAGATGGTTGTGGCTGTCGGCGATTTCGAGAACGAGCCGTTTTTCTTCGTCGATGATGGCGATCTCGTCGGTTTCGACGTCGATCTGGGCAGGATGATAGCGGAGGAAATCGGGGTGGACGTCCGCTTCGTCAGGGTTCCATGGGACGGTCTGATAGCCCTGGCCTGGTACAGCCGTTACCCCTGGAGTCGTTACGATATGGCGATCGCCAGCATAACCATAAGGCAGAGTCGAGCCAGAGCCTGCGATTTCTCGGACTGGTATTTCTACACGGGACAGAAGCTTTTGGTCAGAGAGGGTGACGGTTACGAGACCCCTCTCGATCTGGAGGGGAAGACCATCGCGGTGATGGCCGGTTCCACCGGCTATGAGACGGCCAAGAGGGATCTGGCTGCCCAGACGGTGGTTATGGATAGCCCTCAGGAGACCGTCGATGCCCTAAGGGCCGGGAAGGTCGACGGTGCTCTCTCCGATGCCACCATAGTGATCTCTGCGGCTAATAAGTACGACGGATTGATCGCTCTCGAGGGAATGGTTACCACCGAGAGATACGGGGTGGTGTTTCCCAAAGGGGAGGAGGCTCTTAGGAAGGTGGTCGACTCCGTGGTGGTTGAGGCTCGGAGGACCCTATACGATAAATGGTTTCGTTGAGGGACTCCGTTGCTCTCCTGGGACTAAATGACGGCAAAAGCCGAGTTGCTTGGGGCGACGTCATGTCGCCCCATTTGTATTACACGACGGCAGCTCGGAGAGACGGGCTCTAACGGGCTCCGCCGAAACGATCTTTCCGATAGTAATGTTTTGTTTTTTTGCAGTATTATGAGAGATAGTACGGCGTAGTTACAGGAAGTAATCGTTGAGAGTTTTTATAGGGGGTATTGTGATGTCCTTTTCACCTAGTTTGAGTTCCGGTTTTACGGCAGCGAGGAACAGAAGTAATTTTATCTCTCCTCAATCTGGAATGTGTTCTTTATGTACGGAGGAATGTGCAGGAACTTGTGAGATCGCTCAGGCCGCGGTTTTAGGAAAGCTGTCTGTCTATCCGACGACTACAGGTTCCAATCAAATAGCGTCGGAAAAAGATTACCCTGTCGATTTTTCTCATTTTAATATAAATGGTCGGGCTTTCGGTGCGGTAGGGCTGGATCTCGATTGCGGAGATGCTGAGATATTCAAGGTTAACTTGGCTTCCGAATATGGCTATGACGATAAAATAAAGCTTGAGCTGCCTGTCGTCCTGCCCGCACTGGTTAAAATGAACTGGGCAGATTACTTTGCCGGAGCTGCCATGTCAGGCGTTACCTGTATGGTAGGGGAAGACGCTAGAAATAAGGACTCCAGGCTTGAAATAGAGAAGGGTAAGATCACCTCGTTTCCCATGCTCAAGGAAATTCACGATAGTTATTATAAATATCACCGGGGTTTCGGTCAGATGGTGCTTCAGTGTAACGTAGACGACCATCTTATGGGAGTTCCCGAGATTGCTCTCGATAAATACGGCTTTGAGGCCCTGGAGTTTAAGTTTGGACAGGGTGCAAAGGGGACTCAGCCGGTTAACAGGCTTAAGGATTATGACGAGGCTGTGAGAAAAGTAGAGAGTGGGAACCTCGTCATGCCAGACCCATTCGATCCTGAAATACTGGCTCTTAGAGAAAAGGGCTGCTGTCCTAATTTCTACACATACGGCAGGCTCCCGATGTGGACCGAAGAGTCCATGGCAAAGAGAATTTCCGAGCTTCGTGCCATGGGTATGAAGAACGTTTACTTTAAGATGGCTGGCTTTGATCTTCCAGATATCGAACGGGTTATCGACATGGCCATTGAAAACAGAGTGGACATGATAACCTTTGACGGTGCTGGTGGCGGTTCGGGTTACAGCCCTTCAAAGATGATGAACGAATGGTCTCTACCGACGATCCTGCTCGAAAAGGCTGTCGTGGATATCTGTTCAAAACTGGAAAAACAGGGCAAGATCCTTCCTGCCATGGTAATGGCCGGTGGTTTCGCCAGTGAAGATCAGCTTTTCAAGTCCCTCGCGTTTGGAGACGGATTTATAAGCGGCATCGGTGTCTGCCGTGCCTCTATGGCAGCTGCCATGACGGGAAAGAAAGTTGGAGATGATATAAAAGCGGGCAATACGCCGGAGCTTTTCAAAAAGTTCGGTAACACCGTTAACGAGGTGTTCCATGATCTGGCGGACCTGAGGGCAATATACGGAAAGGAAGCGGATAGTTTTTCCACCGGAGCCGTTGGGGTTTTCTCCTATCTCAACAAGCTAGGCTGCGGTCTGAGACATTTTGCAGCCTTAAATCGTAAGTTTGATCTTAAATATCTGGATAGAAGCGACCTGATCCCTCTTACGTACTATGCAAGCGATCTAATGGAATAATACGAATGGGGCGACAGGATGTCGCCCCAAGGGATGTGCCGTGCGAGACAGGGCGGAGACATGTGGGACCTTTCCGAGAAAACTCGGACGTGAGTTATTAGAGGGAGCCTAAAGGTCCTCCGATATGTTCGTGACCTTCTCTTCGAGGATTTTATCGGGAGATGCGATGTCCTCCGATATTGCATCTCCCGGTCTATTCGGCAGAGAGTCCTCCGATATCGTGTCGTCCGACGGGGTAGCGGATGGAGCGGTGGTTTCCTCTTCGGAGGGATGTTCCCGCTCCACCGGCTCTTTTCTTATGGATCTGTCTCCGATACGGTAATAGACCAGCTCGTAACGGCCGATCTCCGGTCTATAGAAGGGGAATGCCTTCCCCAAGGCCAACCTTACGTCTCTGCCGATCCCCTCGTCCGGAGGGATCAGCTTCCACTCGGAGGAGACCTCGAAGAGCCGGTGGTTTATATGGGCATACAGTTTTTCTGGAAGTTCCGGTCCGTTAGGGGTGCTGTATGTCTCGACGAGACGGTTTTTATCGTCGACAGTTCCCTCCGGCAGGACCGCTATGGCGGTAGGCGAAAGTGACGTATTCCATCCCCTCTCGTCCCTCGACCACGAGACGTCTACGTCCATAGAGCAGGGGAAGGATAGCCATCCCGACGGTATCTCCATCCTGATGCAGCTTTCGTCGCTTCTCGCTATGGACAGGTTTAATTTAAACATCTCGCCGTCCAGCCATTCCCGACATCCTTTCAGGTCGCAGTAGGAGGCCAGCATGAGTATGTCTCCTGGAAGGACTCTGTCGTCATCGATGAAATCCGCCATTACATCGGAGAAACCCCTTATGTCCTTGCTGTCCATAAGGATCCTTCCGAGAACGGCGCTGCAAAGGGAGACCTGTCTTCCGTTGTCGATGTTTCTGTAGAGGTCCTCTCGAGCCTGGGGTATCATCCCCATCTCGCCCTCCAGGATGGAGGCGAAGAGATAGAACTGCCAGTCGGTGGACGAGCAGTTAGCTCTCACAAGCTCCAGGTTTTTAAGCCGCTGGACCCTCTCTCCGGCATGAAGGAGGTAAAGTCTCTCGACCGCCGTCATGGCCAGAAGCGGGTCCTTTTTGAATAGGTCCCTGTATGTCTGGTGATATCGGTTGAAGCAGTTCAGTCCGTAGTTGTCGTGGACTCTTCCTGCCTCTATCTCTGCCATTCCCGAGTAGAACCAGAAGGGGGGGAAGGCTTCGAAGGCTGGCTGGTCTTTGAGGAGTCTTCTGAGCTGTCTTGCCATGAGATCTGGATCGTACTCGTCTATCACCGCGACGAATCGGTCTATCTCCTTCTCCATGATCCTCTCTTCCTCGCCTATCTGGTACTTTCCGAAGAGTTCCCAAGAGACCCTGAGCATCTCCTTTCGCAGCTCCGTCAGTTTTCTGAGCTGCCCCTCCGTAAGCTTTATCTTTCCACGCAGTATGGCAGCGTATTCGTCCCGGTTCTTGCGATAGTCGTACCATGGGGCTCCTAGACGGGGTATCTGTTGTCTTATAGAGTCCAGGATGTCTTCGGATCCGGATAGGTTCCCGTAGATCCGTTCCCTGGTCTTGGCGGAGAAGACGGCTCTGACCTGTTCGTCGAGCCTGTCCGTCTCCGTCCTGTCGACCAGCTCTCCTAGAGCTTCTATCACCTCTATCAACTGTTCGTCTTTGATGACCGCTAGATCCAAATTTCCCGCCAGTATCTCGTATTGTCTGGCCAGTACGAGGGCGTCTTCGGTCTGTATAGCTTCGGATAGCCCGAAATCTATGTAGTTCAGAAACTGGAAGACCCTCAGTGCGTCGGCGTGCTCCTTGTTCCAGGGGAGGACGATCGCCTCCGCTTTCGGCTGAAAGGTGCAGGTTGTGCCCAGTATCGCCCACGAGATGGCGACGATGAAACAGATAGCTCCCTTTCTCATAGCAGCACCTCCTGATTCCAAAAAAGGAGGGGAACCGATCCCCTCCTCGTCTACTGCACCTCTTCGCTTCGTTCCGTGTCGGTCTCCGTCACGGTCTCGTCGCTTTCGGTCTTGGCCGATAGAGACGGATGGAAGACTTTTTTCATCAGAGGTATGATTCCCGATTCCGCCTTGGCGACCTCCTGTTCGGCCTCCTTTATCACGCTCTCCCATGCGGTGGCGAATCCCGGGGTCCTGGCGTACATCAGGTGGACCGCTTTGTCGTAGACGTAGAGAGTCTTGAGCTCAGCTCTCTTCGGCTTTTGGGAGAGAGTGGCCAGGGTCATCTCCATGTTGGCCAGCTTCTTCTTCATCTCCTCGTTTTCCCTGATGTACTGGGCGTTGTTCTGAGCCGAGGTGGATATCTGGGCGTTTAGACCGTCCTTGAGTTTGTTGACTTCCTTGTTGAGTTTCCCGTTTTTCACTATCCCCTGCAGCCAGGCGATGGCGGCTACGGCCAGGCCCAACACCAGGCCCTGTATGAAGGGGTTGTTTACCAGTAGATCGGTTAAGCTTTGCATAGAAAATCCTCCTCGAACTGATTTCCACGGCCCAAGCCGTATACCGACTTATTATACTTTCCTTGTCGGGCTCTGTCATGAGATTGGGTGTATTTATTTTTAGCAATATATTGACAGAGGTGGTATTATGAAAATGAACGGTTGAGCCTCAGCCGTTTCGTAATATGTCTAAGTATAGAGGCTATCATATCAGGAGGTGTTTTGGCGAATGAAGAAAATATGTGCTTTGTTGGCTCTCGGTGTAGCTCTGGCTTTCTGTCTTTCCGGGGTTTCCCTGGCGGCGGAGGAGCCCGTCTACGGCGGGACTCTGGTATGGCGTCTGGTCAACGATCCTCCCAAGATGGATCCGGCTTTTTCAACCGATACTACGTCCAGCCGTGCCCTCAACATGATCTGTCAGGGGCTCGTAGGGTACCATCCCGACGGAGAGGGAGTCCTTCCGGAGATAGCGGAAAGCTGGGACGTCAACGACGACGCCACGGTGTGGACCTTCCACCTCCGCAAGGGAGTCAAGTTCCACAAGACCTGCGAGGGACAGCCCACCGCCAACGGCGGGAGGGAGGTCACAGCTCAGGACTTCAAGTATTCCCTCGAGCGCCTCGTGAAGGAGAACTCCCCCAGGGCTTATTTCGTCGAGCAGATAAAGGGCTATCAGGATTTCACCGATGGCAAGGCGGACGAGTGGGTCGGCATAGAGGCCGTGGACGACTATACCCTTCGTTTTACTCTCGACTATTCCTTCGCTCCCTTCCTGTCCATACTTGCCTATAACTCATTCACCGTCGTCCCCAAGGAGGACGCCGAGAAGTGGGGCAAGGACTTCAACTTCCACCTCGTAGGGTCCGGTCCCTTCATGCTGGAGAAGTGGGATCACGATAACGAGGTCGTCCTGGTCAGAAACCCCGATTATTGGAAGAAGGATGCCGAAGGCAACAGCCTTCCCTATCTGGACAAGATCGTCTACAGGGTCATTCCCGACAACAGCGTGGCCTATCTGGAGTTCAAGAAGGGCAACATCGATATCCTTCAGGACGTCCCAGACGAGTTCTACGAGGAGATCAAGGGCTCTTACTCCGAGAGCGGTCAGTTCCAGGAGAGGGCTCATATGGGAACTTACTACTACGGTTTCAACAACGCCGAGGAGCCCTTCAAGAGCAACAAAAAGCTTCGTCAGGCTCTCAACTACGCCGTCAACCGTGAGGGGATCAGCGAGCTGGTCATCAACGGACGTTACGGCCCCGCCAAGGGAATACTGCCTCCCGGAATGCCCGGTTACAACCCGAACATAAAGGGCTACGAGTACAACCCTGAGAAGGCCAAGCAGCTTCTCAAGGAAGCCGGATATCCCGACGGTATAGAGCTTACCCTCATGTATAACAACAACCCCAGACATAGATCCATCGCCGAGGCTATACAGGCTCAGGTGTCGGAGCTGGGGATAAAACTGAACCTGAAGGTTCAGGACTGGGGAACCCATCTGGACGCCTGTTCCAGAGGCGAGTTCGAGATGTTCAGGATGGCTTGGGTCGTCGACTATCCCGACCCGGACAATTTCCTCTTCGTACTGCTCGATTCCTCGAACATAGGCTCCAAGGGTAACTACTCCCGCTACAGCAATCCTCAGGTCGACGAGTGGCTCAGGGCCGCCCGTTCCGAGACGAACTGGGATAAGAGGGTCGAGCTTTACCAGAAGGCGGAGCAGCAGATAGTGGACGACGCCCCGTGGATCTTCCTCTTTCACTACACCACCAGCCTGGTACACGGCGCCGACATTGAGAACGTCTATCTTCCGGCTATGGGAGACTACACCACCGATCTCACCGAGGTATGGATGGAGAAGAAGTAACCCAATCTTCGATCGAAAAAACGGAGAGGTCCTCCTTTGGGGGGGACCTCTCTTTTGGATTTTGGGTGTTATACTCGTTAACGGATACATTTTTTCGGAGGTGATACCGATGGATATAGAGGTTTTCAGCGGTGAACTCCCCGCCGTTAGGGCGGTGGCGGTTTTGTTTTTTGACGATGGAGTCTCGGAGGACGTGTTGGATGGAGCTCCGACCAGGGCTATGGCCCATTTCGATGGCAAGGGTAAAAAGGGCGAGTTCTTTCGTTATCCCCTGGATGGAGAGGTAAGGGATCTCTTCCTCGTCGGCCTGGGGAAGAGGGATGAATGCGGTCTTGGGAACTACAGAAACGCGGTGTCCGATGTCGTGAGGAAGGTCGGGGCCATTGGAATCTCCGAGTTGGCCTTCGTCCTTCCGATAACTCCCGACGAGGCGATCAGCTCCGCCGTGGCGGAAGGAGCCGTTTTGGGGAACTATCGTTTCGACCGTTTCCGTTCCCCCAAGGAAGAGGAGCGTTCCGTATCGGTCGATACCCTGTACCTCAAGGACGGACAGAGAGCTGGACTCGACAGGGGAATCGTCCTAGGCGAGGCCCAGGCCGCCTCGAGAGATCTGGCAAATCGTCCCGGAAACGACGTTATCCCGGAGACGATGGCCGACGAGGCCGTGAGAATTGCGGAAAAATACGGTATGGAGTGCGATATCTGGGACGAAGATCGCCTCCAGGAGGAAAGGATGTCGGCCCTGTGGCACGTTGGGAAAGGTTCGGAGAACAAGCCTTGCTTTATCCACATGGTCTATCGTCCCGCGGGAAAGCCTCGTCGAAAGGTGGCCTTGGTGGGCAAGGGAATAACCTTCGACAGCGGTGGCCTCTGTATAAAAGGCCGGACCGGCATCAGGACGATGAAATGCGACAAGACCGGAGGTTGCAACGTCCTGGCGATAATGGAAGCGGTCGGCCGGCTTACGCCGGACGTCGAGGTCCACGGAATAGTGGGGGCGGCGGAGAACATGCCCGACGGGGCCTCCTACCGTCCGGACGATATAGTTAGGGCCAGAAACGGTAAGACTATAGAGATAGTCAACACCGACGCCGAGGGCAGGGTAACCTTGGCGGACAGTCTATCCTTCGCCTCCGAGCTGGAGGTGGATGCCATAATCGACATGGCGACCCTCACCGGCGCCGCCGTGACTGCCCTCGGGAACTACACCGCAGGTCTCGTCTGCGACTTCGACGATCTGAGCAGTGAGTTGTTGTCGGCTTCCCTGAAGTCGGGGGAGAGGTTCCATCGTTTCGCAATGGACGACGAGAAACTAAGGGAGCAGATAGATTCTCCCGTCGCGGATGTCCTTAACTCCGGCGGCCCCGGTGGCGGCATGATCACGGCCGGTATGTTCCTCAGGGAGTTCGTGAGCTCCGAGATACCCTGGGCTCACATGGACATAGCCGGGGTGGACTTCTACGAGAAGGCCTTCGACTGCTACGGTAAGGGGGCCACCGCCTTCGGGGTCAGAACCTGCCTGGAGTTTCTCTTGGGTTAGTACGGCCTTTATGGACGGACGGCCCGTCTACCGCGGGTAGCGAAAAAACGGGGAGGAAGCGATATCGCTTCCTCCCCGTCGGCTATGCCGTTTTTCCGTTATTACAGACTCAGAGGTACGATTGCCTCCGGTCCGGGAACGAAGAAGGTGAAGGATTCGGTGAGGAACAGCTCCACCATTCCGTTGGAGGATCCGGAGTAGCCTATGGAGAGATCCTGCCCCAGAACCAGGTCCATGTCTCCGCCTCTCTTGGAGATGACGAAGGAACGATCCACCATGGGGGACAACACGACTTCGTCCACCATGGATTCTATCCTTTTCCTGAGGGGATATCCCTTGGAGAGGGTGGCTATCCTCTTCCACAGTTCCTTTTGGGCGATGAGGACGTACGGTCCCTCTACCGAGCTGGCTTTCAGGGTCATTACGGCGTCGGCGATGGCCTGTATGGCTCCGTCGTCGTCGGAGGATACCTTTACAGCTCCGTTTTCGGAGGAGTTCTCCATCCCCAGTATGCAGCCGGAGTCCATTCCGGTGTAGATCGCCTTCTCCTCGAAGAGGGCGATCTTTCTGGCCGCTTCCTCAAGGGGCCCCATATCGGTGGTCTCGCTGCCTCTGCTGATATCGTCCAGATCCCAGCGGCTCATGGAGAAGGGAACCCTGACCTCTACCAGAGGCTGAATTCTCCTTACTCCATGGCTTGCTCCCTCCACGAAAGGGGAATCGGAGACGTCCAATCTCCCCATAGGCCAGCCGTGGTAATCCCAGCCGAAGGGACCCTTGACGTCAACGACCCTTCTGGCCGAGAGGCAGCCCTTGAGGACGTCCCTTGCCTGTTCGTCTATAGCGTCCCAGGCTTCCTGAGTGATAGGAGCCAAAGATCTTCTCAAAAGGTCCATGTCTGTTCCTCCTTATTCGTCAGCTAAGCTTGCCGAGGCCGAGGTCCGATCCTCCGGCCGATGTTCCACTGGAATCGGCGTCCCCGCCGTCCTCCAGAGAGAGTATCTCGGCTTCGGTGAAGAGGTAATCTCTCAGTTCAGCGTCCCATTTGTCCATGTTGCGGCGCAGCCACTCGATGGTCATACAGGCGTGTTCTATTTCCTCGTCTCTGTTATGGGCCATTATGGCCTTCAGTTGAGCGTCGGTGGACGTCGCCACCCTCTGGTTGTAGTAGTCAACAGCTTCCAGTTCCTCTCTCAGGCTGCTGATAGCACGAGAGATCTCTCTGGTTTTGTCGTCAAGCGCTTCATAGGGTTCGAAATACCCTGCCATAATTCCGCCTCCCTTGGTATGATTTTATCCTTTACTAACTATAACATCTCATCTTTCCCTGTCAAGAACGCCTATCACTAGCCTAGAGCGGTTCCTGCCGCGGCGGACGCCCCGGCTTTTCTGACGAAATCCAGCTGTTCCTCCGTGTCTATCCCCGTCGCTACAGTGTCCAGACTCAGCTTTTCACCCAGGCCGATCATGGTTTTCAGGGCGAAATAGGACAGCTCTTCCTCCGTTCGGTCTCTTTTCGTCATCTCCGGGTAGATCTTCAGCGATTTAAGCGGCAACTTCTTCAGCACGTCGATCGGGATGTAGTGTTTGCCGAAGTTTCTTATGGCCAGAGAAACCCCGATAGAGGATAGCTCGTCCAACAGGGAGATCAGTCTTTCTACGTCCTTGGTCAGAAGAGCGTCGTCGATAGACAGCTCCAAAGACGACGGGTCTCTGCCCTCGTCTTTAAGCATCCCGGAGAGGCAGAGCGAGAGGCCGCCGTTCCAGAGATGCCAGGAAGAAAGATCCATGGTCAGAGGTGTCATAGGCTTTTCCTTCATGGCTCTTCTGAGAACCGCCAGGTCGATCTGTGTGGCTATTCCCGTGTTTTCCGCTCTTTCCATGTAGGGTAGCCCTTCTAGTTCGTCACATCTGGGGACGACCTTTATAGCCCTGAGGTCTTTGTCCCTCTGTATGTGGAATTCCGGTAGGTAGTGGGGGTGGAAGGCGTCCTTTTCCATTGCCTCTCGGATGTTTTTGTCGAGCTTCATTCCCTCTTCGTCGACTCCGTCCTCTTTTTCGTCGTACACCGCGATGCCCAGACTTTTTCTCTTGGCCCTGTACATGGCGGAGTCGGCGGATCGAAAGAGAGAATCGGGGGTCTCGCCATCTTTAGGATAAAAAGCGATCCCTAAACTGGCCGACACAAGGAGGGAGGAGTCCTCCATGGCGAAGGGCTCTCTCAGCGAGTTCAGGATTCTCTTGCTCTGTGCCATGGTGTTCGAAAATATATCGTCTTGTCCTACCACTACGGCGGAGAATTCGTCCCCTCCTATTCGGGCGATGGAGTTCCTTCCGTCCATGACCGATAAAAACCGAAGACTGACCTCTTTCAGCAATCGGTCTCCCACGGAATGTCCGAACCTGTCGTTTATGGCCTTGAAGCCGTTGAGGTCTATCATTATCAGTCCCACCTGAAGTTTTTCCGGTAGGGATTTGTCGAGGGCGCCGGTGAGTTTTTCCTCCAGTGCTCTTCGGTTTTCGAGACCGGTCAGGACATCCTCGAGAGACTCTCTCTTTCTGGTCCTGAGAAGGTTATTGAAGGCCCGGCAAAGCGTCCCTATTTCGTCGTCTTGATAGTCGTCCAACAAAAGAGGGGTATCCCTGGCTGCCTGTTTCTCCAGGGACTCGAGCCTCTTGAAGAATTTTCGGTCCAGCCATAACAACGTTCCGGACCCCACGATAAGACTGGATACGACTAAGGCCAATATACACCAAAGAAGGAGGCTTTCACCGGCGTGCACCAGATGAGACGGGCGGTCGACGACCATCTTTACGGGGGTAAGGCCTTTTATCTCTGGTAGGTCGACCGTCAGGTACACCCGATCCTGGAAGATGTTTTCCGGGAACGACCTCCCTGGTATGCCGTCCTCCGGGATCAGCCTTACCTCCGTCGTCTCTCTCGAAGGGGTGAACCAGCTTTTATCCGGGATCGATGCCATGACCATCCATCCCGCCGACGGCCCGGAACAGTCGTTGTGGAGAATAGGAGACGCCGTGACGGCGGTTATCCCGAGTATGGGCAGTGCTCCGTACCCGGATAGGCTACAGTTTTCATATTGAATCTGACCCGTGAGAATTTCTCGAATAGAATGTATTATAGGGTTGGGGATGGTTACGACGGTCGGCCGCTCTTCGCCTCTAAGAGCGGTCCAGATCGGCATACCGTCCTCGCCGAAGACCGCTATCAAGGCTAGTCCGTTGTCCCATAGAGATTCGGGGGGGATGTTTTCATCTATATAAGAGAGGTCTTCGTCTCGAGCGAAGTCGTAGGTTGCGTCCCACCAGGACCAATCCTCGTTCAGACGAAGCTGGGCTTCCAGCATCTTTTCGGCGGCGGAGGTCATATGTGTCGAGAGGTCCTCCAGCTGCTGTACCTCCAGTTTCCGGAAGCGAGCCATCTGGATGGTCCCCACCAGCAATGTTGCCATGAACAGCAGGGCTGTCGTGGCTATGACTATCACCGATAGAGATTGGGATCGCAATTTCATGAATAACAGCTCTTTTCCGAGAGATCGTGTAGGCAGCCTCCGACACTTTAAACAAAAACGGTGCCTTAGGCAAGTTTATGTTGTCTTTCTTCTCCGGTTTTCCGATAGATTGAGCGGAAAGACCCGGTGTCGCTGTCGTAGAATGACCCATTCGGGGTGTTATATGTAGTCTTTTTGAGAGTGGATTTGAATCTGTGGAGGGAGGTAAGTGAGATGATGGCTAAAAACAGCTGTATCGAGTTCGTCCTCGACGGGCGTTATTTTGCTCTGCCGTTGGAGAACGTCAAGGAGATAATTTCCCGCCCTGAGATTACCCCTTTGCCCATGGCGTCGAAACACGTCAGAGGGATAATCAATCTTCGAGGTGACGTTATTCCGGTGGTCGATCTGGCGATACGATTGGGAAGCAGCGAAGATAAGGTCGATCGCTCCGAGGTCCTTATTCTGGTCCTGGACGGTCTTACCGCAGGGGTCATGGTGGATTCGGCGTCGCAGGTCGCAGAGCTGGATCTCGGCGACCTCTCCGAACCGGAGGGGAATGAAGGTGCCGGATTGGACAGGAGTGCCGTCAAGGGAGTGGTCAGACACGAAGACCGTCTTGTGGTTCTTCTCGACGCGGCGGACATACTGTCGGTGGACAGGGAGATGTTGAAGCGCATAGCCGCTGAAAACAACGACGATCACATGGACTCTCAGAGTAAATACGAAACGATGAGAATAGTGACCTTCGATCTAGACGGGGATAACTATGGTTTTCGCCTGGAGGAGGTCAGGGAGATCCTTCGGTACCAGCCTCCGGTGTCGGTTCCCGATGCGCCTCCTTTCGTCGAGGGAGTACTCCAGGTAAGGGGCAATATCCTTCCTGTGGTCAACCTGAGGGAAAGGCTTCACCGAGGCGGGGAGCTGGACCAGGAGAAGGGTAAGATCCTCGTGGCGGATTACGGGGACTTCCGGCTAGGATTCGTCGCGGACGCGATAAAAGAGGTGTTGGAGGTCCCCATGTCGGAGGTCAGCGAGCCCCCTTCCGTGGTCAGAGGCGATTCGAACAGGCAGACGGTGAGCGCCATCGTCCATCACGACGATGATATCGTGACCATATTGGATAAGGACGGTCTGGTGGATCGTGAGAGGCTGAGGGAGATGGCCTCGGAGGACGACAGGGCCGTTGCGGATAAGGAGGACGGCGGAGGCTCGGAGACCCTGGTGGTCTTCAAGGTCAGCGGCCAGCCTTTCGGTCTTCCGATAACCAGGATCAAGGAGATCAATCGGGTTGGCAACCTGTCCGAGGTCCCCGGTATGCCGGATTTCGTGGAGGGAGTGTTGGACCTTCGAGGGGACGTCATACCTGTCGTGAGCCTCTGCAAGAGACTGGGCCTTAACCCCAGCGAGGGCTCCGAGGAGGACGGCAGGATCTTGGTGGTCGAGCTGGACGACTCCTTTCTCGGTTTCATGGTCGACGATGTCACCGGAGTGATGGAGGTCCCCCTGTCCCACATGAGCGAGCCCCCTCTTTCCATGAAGGAGCTGGGAAGGGCCAGGGACTTCGTGTCCCAGGTGGCCAGAACGGACGTAGAGGGCGAGAGGATGGTCTTGGTCCTGTCTCCCGAGAGCGTTTTGTCCTCCCAGGAGGTCGTATCGGCCAGAAACTCTATTTCCTGATGCGATCGGGAGAGGAGGTTTTTTTCCTCCTCTCCCGATTTTATCCGTTTTAAACGGATCCTAGATGCACCTCTCCGGACAGAAGCTTTTCGCTGCGTCCATCCGGAAAATGGACCTCCAGTCTTCCATCTTCGTCGATGTCTCCTGCCGTAGCTGTCACGGTGATTCCGTCTTTCTCGAAGGATATCTCCTTGCCTTCGAGCCAGGAAAGCCTGCGGCATATCTCAAGATAGGCATCCCCGTTTCCTTCCAGGTATCCTCGGTAGAGAGGCTCGAAACGGTTCAGAACCTCAGCGGAGATTTTTCTTCGGTCGAGAGACCTGCCCCCTTCCAACAGAAGCGATGTCGCCACCTCGTCCACCGGCTTCGGAAAGGCTTTTACGTTGACGTTTATGCCTATTCCCATCACTATGAAGTCTATTCTGTCCAGCTCGCAGGTCATCTCGGTCAGTATGCCACATACCTTTTTACCGGATATAAGGACGTCGTTGGGCCACTTTACCTTGGGAGCGAATCCCATAGCCTCCAGGGTCACTGCGACGGCGGCCGCCCCTATCTGGGTTATCGGCGGCGCCGTTGCCGGAGGGGTTCCCGGTCTGAGCACGATGGACATCTGAACGGCCTCGCCGGGAGAGGAGCTCCAGCTTCTGCCGCTCCTTCCTCTTCCTCCGGTCTGATGCTCCGTCGTAACGACCGTGCCGTTCGGACAGCCCGATCTCCCCTCCTCCTTGGCGGTCAAGTTCGTCGACTCCACCTCGCGGTGGTTTATCACGTTTCTGCCTATGAAGTCGGTGTATAGAAGAGGAACGATCTCCTCCGAGGTCAGGATATCGGGAGACGAGACAATTCTGTATCCCTTTCTAGGCACGGACTCGATCCGGTAGCCGTCCTCTTTAAGTTGATTGACGTGCTTCCATATCGCCGTCCTGCTTACCCCCAAACTGTCGCAGATGGACTGCCCCGAGACGAAGTCGCCTTGTCTTTTCTTGAGCATCGTCAGTATCTTTCCCTTCATGACCACCATTCCTTTCGGTTCCCATTGTACTAGTGGATATCTTTTCGGAAAAGCCGTCTTCCCGTGCAGATAAAGGCGTCTTTTTTGTTATAATCAAGATGCCTGATTGGAGGGGTGCCTGTGAACAGATCTCGGCGCTATGTACTTATATCTCATTGCCTTTTGAACGTAAACGCTAAAGTCGATGGCTACGGGCTATATCCCGGAGCTCTGGAGCCTCTGGTCCTTCCGTTGATAAAGTCGGGGATAGGGATCTTTCAGCTTCCATGTCCCGAGGCCACCTTCGCCGGAGCTAGGCGATGGGGAATGACCGTCGAACAGTACGATATACCGGCCTATCGTCGTCACAGTAGATGGCTGTTGGAACAGGTGGTAGATCAGGTCGAGGACGATCTAGCCAACGGAGTGTCGGTTCTAGGCGTTGTGGGGGTGGACGGAAGTCCGAGCTGCGGGGTCGACTGCACCTGTTACGGTTACACCGGAGGCATGATCGGAGGAGGGGATGCCGTTGCCCGAAGCGTAGAGTCAGGCAGAATGGGTTCGGGACAAGGGGTTTTCATGAAGGTATTGTCGGATATGTTCAAAGAAAGAGATATCGCTTTACCTTTTGCGGCGGTGGACGAGGAAAATCCGGAGGAGCTCTTTTGGAACTCTATAGAGCTAAAGTTGGGTTTGAATTCAAGGGAGGGTTAATTTTGGTAAAAAAATCTATTTGTGCTTTGATGGCTATAACGTTTATTGCTTTCGGATCTGTCGCTTTTGGTGCCGATGATTCATGGAAAAAAGTCGAGGATAGAGGTTGCTTGTTGGTCGGTTTTTGTGCGGCCTATCCTCCGTTTGAGTCAAGAAACGAAAAGTCCGGAGAGTTCGAGGGGTTCGACGTCGACTTAGGAAAAGCTCTTGCCGAAGAGATGGGAGTTTCCGTTAAATTTGTCGATGGTGAATGGCAAGGGCTGATAGGTGGTTTATTTAAAGGTGACTATGATGTTCTCATGACCTGTATGTCCAAATCTGAAGGAAGAGGTAAAAACGTTTCTTTTTCGGATGTGTATTACGAGTTAAGAGATGTTATAGTCGTCAGGGCGGACGACGACAGATTCTCCTCCGAAGAAGATCTTAAGGGTATGGTCGTTGGAGCTCAACAGGGATCTGGTGCTATGCAGGTCTTGGATAAATTGGATGGTCTAAAGGAAAAGATGTATTACAACTATAATCCCGAGGCTTTTTTGGACCTTAAAAATAGCCGCATAGATGCCGTTATAGTCGGCTTGGCTTATGCCGTGGAACGTATTAACGAAGATCCGTCTTATCGAGTGGTCGCTCCTGTAGGTGACGCTGCGGAGATAGTGGCAGTCATGCCTAAAGGGTCCGACGATCTTACCGCTCAAATGAATAAAGCTCTAGCTTCTTTGCGTTCCAATGGAAAGTGGCAGGCTTTGGTAGATAGATGGTTGTCCGTAGATTGATCTGAGAATATGTTGTGGGCGGTTTTCAATTAGGCCTTATATGGTCAAATGGCCCAGCTCTTCTTAACGCTCTTTGCGTTACTGTTTATGTCTCTCTTGTCTCTTATGCACTGGCTTTTATGGTCGGCGTAGTTGTAGGAGTTCTCCGTTGGCGTCCAGGACCGTTTGAATGGCTGTTATCTCTCTACGTAGAGTTTTTCAGGGGGACTCCACTTCTTATACAGTTGTTTTTTATATATTACGGTCTTCCGAGTCTCGGTATATCTTTGCCTCGCTTGGGAGCCGCTTTCGTAGGGTTAGGGTTAAATGGAGGAGCTTATATCTCTGAGATAGTAAGGGGAGGGCTTATGTCTGTATCGTCAGGTCAGGAAGAAGCCTGTAAGGTTTTAGGCTTAGGGACCCTACAGGCTCTTAGATTCGTGATATTGCCTCAGGCCTTCAGGGTCTCTATCCCCTCCCTTGTGAATTCGTTTTCTTCGTTGCTCAAGGATTCCTCTCTCGTGTCGGTTTTAGCCATAACGGAGATAGCGAGGATGGGACAATTGATATATACGAGAACGTTTCGTCCCTTTGAGGTATACCTTTCTGTAGCTATCATCTACTTTGTCTTGACCAGATTGGTTTCATGGATGGCTAAATCGATCGAAAAACGTCTGGCTGTGTAGGGATCCTCTGGGTTATCGCAAAAAGCAAATAGGGCGGGGATTTATCCCCGCCCTATTTGCTTTTTGGTATGCTTATCTTCACGAACCTCGGTAATGTCTGTAGTAGAAGGGAGTTTTTTTATGAGAAGGTTTACGAAAAAGGTGATTTTGGGGGCGCTTTTGGCGGTCATATGGGCGGCTCAGGCCTCCGCTTTGGTCATAGGGACCTTCAACATCGAGTATTTCAACGTGTCGGGAAAAAAGGCATATTCGCCGGAGGACTGTAGCTATCTGGCTCGGCTAATAGAGGAGAGCGATGTAGACCTGTTGGCCCTGCAGGAGATAGAGGGCGACGCTACCATGAGGTTTTTCGTCACCAAATTCCTGCCCGGATGGGCTTATTCGGGCAACGACACCGGAGGCAGACAGGACCTCTATTTTCTATGGCGTAAGGACAGGATTCGGATCTTGGACGGCCCCGTTGTTTACGGCGCCAACGGGTCCTTCCGGTTCGAGGGAAAAAGCTATCGTCTCCACGACAGGCCTCCAATGGTGGGGCTCTTTCTCGATATCGAGGGAGACAGGCGGTTCCACATGGTCAACGTCCATCTCAAGAGCCAGAGTACCAGGGGCAAGGAAGATCAGGACAGGGCGAAGCGTTACAACGATTTCAAGAGAGGGGCTCAGATCGACGGTATAAACGGGATAGTCGGCTCTCTCAAGGGGGCGGTCTTCATCCTAGGTGATTACAACGTGGACGATCCAAAGGGAACGAACTTTCCACTTCTCTCTCTGCCGAAGGGGAGCTACAGCTACGACGATAGAAAGAGCCGTCTGGATTACATCGGCTACCGCGGAATAGAGATGTCCGACTCGTGGAGGATAATCGAGGTGGAGACGTCGATCCCCGCCAGGTCTACTAAGAGAAGCCAGAGTCCCGATCACGATATGGTGCTTTTGGACCTGAACTGGGATGGAAGCCCATCCTCGACGAAAGACGTCGAAGACTTAGAGAAAAAGGAACAGATCGTGTACGTGACGGCGACGGGTAAAAAGTATCACTCCAAGGGATGCTCGTATCTGAAGGGTAAGGGCGAGCCGATGTCTTTGGATAAGGCTAAATCCCTGGGATATTCTCCATGTTCCCGTTGTAATCCCCCTAAATAGTTTTTGGTTTTTTTGATGGATTCGATATATACTGACATATATAGCTTGTATGGGATTGTTTTTTTTCCTAGATGAGAGTGAAAAGGAGGGCTTTATTTGTCTCGTAGCATCGTTTCCAAATTGGGGGTCCTGACGGCATTCAGTTTAATATTGTCGATAGGGGCCCTGGCCTTCGTTGCCATCAGAGGTGTGGAGAATATGTCCCTTTCCGTCGGTTCCGTGGCTGAACGTATGTTGAACGAGGACATAGAGAATAAGAACGCCATGAACGCCAAGGGAGCCGAGGACTACGGTAAGGCCATGTCGAGCTATCTGGCCTGGATATCCGCCGCCCCTCTGTGGAATTTCAACGAGGAGTCACTGTCGGATTACGCCGCCGGGATGTTGGAGGTCCCCAACGTCGCCTATGCAGTGATCTACGACGACGGCGGTGCGGTTGCGGCGGGAGAGAAGCCCGAGGGTGACGGCTTTTCCCCCTTCAAGGCAGACATCGTCCACGAGGAAGAGGTCATCGGCTCCGTGGAGGTCGGTCTCGATCTGTCCTATCTGGGAGATCTCAGAAAGGGCAGCGAGGAGACCAGAGATCACCTGATAGCCGAGTTCAACCGGCAGGCCTCCGAGACCGAGAGGGCCATAAGGAACAGAACCGTAACCATATCGATAGTGCTGTTGTCCGCCGTGTTGGCATTGAACGTTTTCGTCCTTTTAAGGGTCGCCTCGCCTCTTCGTAAGATGACCGAGGTAGTCAGGGATCTCGGCGAGGGAGAGGGAGACCTCACGGTCCGTATGGACATAAAGACCTCCGACGAGGTCGGCAGGCTCTGCGGATCGTTGAACCAGTTTATGGACAAGCTTTCGGCTCTCGTGGTCGACATGATGTCCATAGCTCGAAGGCTCGGGGAGGATTCCCACGTCTTGGCGGAGAGATCGCAGAGCTCTCTCGGCACGATAGATACGGTGAAATCCTCGATGGAGGAGATTATGGGGCTCTCTCAGACCAACGCCGCCGCCGTGGAGGAGTCCAACGCCGGGGTAGAGGAGATGGCCGCCACAGCCGAATCCGTGGCGAAGGCCTCGGAACGGGGAGTGGAAGCTTCGTCCAAGACCTATAAGTTTACCGAAGGTGTATCGAATCAGATGGAGCAGGTGGTGCAGGACATAAACGGCGTAAGCGTTAAATCCCAGGAGAACAGAAAAAAAATGTCCTCTCTGGAGAACGCTGTGGA
Source organism: Dethiosulfovibrio faecalis (assembly GCF_021568795.1). NCBI lineage: Bacteria > Thermotogati > Synergistota > Synergistia > Synergistales > Dethiosulfovibrionaceae > Dethiosulfovibrio > Dethiosulfovibrio faecalis. The sequence continues at coordinate 5,342 of NZ_JAKGUE010000005.1, read as the reverse complement.
GTCCATAACCGGCTTTGTGGGGGCCATAACCGGTATAGCCGATCAGACCAACCTGTTGGCCCTCAACGCCGCTATCGAGGCCGCTAGGGCGGGAGACGCCGGAAAGGGTTTCGCCGTTGTCGCCGAGGAGGTCCGCAAGCTTGCCGAGGAGTCCAACTCCGCGGCGCAGGAGATATCCTCACTGATAGAGACCCTGTCGGTCTACGCCAAGGAATCCATCCAGGGAACGGTCGAGGAGGAGGAGATCCTGGGTGAGGTGGTGGATAGGGCCGATAGGCTCAGGAACGATCTAGCCTCCAGCATGAAGGAGATCGAGGCGGTGGATGGCGTCATGAACGAGGTCTCAGAGCTGAGCAAGGCTCAGTCCATGTCCAGTACGGAGATGGCCAACGCCGTGGACAGCATAGCGAAGGGGACCTCCGAGATAGTCGAGCGTCTGGGCGACATCGGAGGGGTTACCGAGGAGGCCAAGGACGCTTTCGAATCGGTGGTCTCTCAGACAGAGGTCCTTTTGGAGGGTATGGAGCAGCTGAGAAGGCATCTGGATCAGTTCAAGGTGTGATCCCTAAGGTCCGGATGACCGATAGGAGGTGTCTGTAATGGATTTGATGGAGCTTTACCGCGAGCTGAAGGGCAGGACTTTCGTCGACCTCACCCACTCCTTTTGTCCCGGAATTCCCCACTACCCCGCCCTTCACGATATGGAGAGGCGAGACCTCTACACGGTGGAAAACGACGGTTTCTGGGTGGAGAAGATGACTTTGGTGGGCCAATGGGGAACCCATGTCGATTCTCCGAGACACTTTGTCCCGGGAGGAAGGACGGTGGATCAGATCGACGTGAAGGAGATGTTTCTGCCTCTGGTCGTCCTGGACCTCTCTCGGGATGTCTCGGAAAATCCGGACAGATGTCTCTCCAGGGAGGATATACTCGCCTGGGAGGACTCCTACGGCAGGGTCCCGGAGGGCTGCTTTTTCGCCCTCAGGACCGACTGGTCCAAGCGCTGGCTCGACTGCGATGCCATGGACAACAAGGACGAGAAGGGCATTGCCCATTATCCCGGGTACAGTCTGGATTCCCTCAAGTTCCTCTACGAGGAGAGGGGAGTGACTGCATCGGGACACGAGACCGCCGATACCGACTGCGGCGTCGATTCCTCCAACGGTAACATGGTCTGCGAGCATTACGTGCTGGCTCAGGATCGCTATCAGATAGAGTTGATGGCGAACCTGGATAAGGTGCCACCTACAGGGGCTTTGATAATAGCGGCTTTCCCGAAGCTCAAGGACGGCTCGGGTTTCCCCGCCCGTTGTTTTGCCATACTTCCCTGATCCATCTCTGTGATAAATCGGAGGGAGAGCGATATCGCTCTTCCTCCGATCGTTTCTCTAGCCCTTGAGATATCTATCGAACCAACGGGAGATCTCCTCCAGACGGGCCAGTCTCTCTCGTGGTTTCCCCCCTCGACTTAGCTCGTGGTTCTCTCCCTTGAAGACGCATATTTTGCTGTCCACCCCGTGGCGCTTAAGGGCGGTGAACATCTGAAGCCCCTGGGACAGCTCGCACCGATAGTCCTCGTCGGAGTGGATGAATAAAGTAGGCGTCGTCGCGCGGTCCGCGTATTTCAAAGGGGAGTGCCACCAGAGTTTCTCGACGTCGTCCCATATGTCGGCGTCCTGCTGGTCCGGGACGAAATAATATCCTATGTCGGAGATCCCGGCCTTGGAGATCCAGTTGGAGATGCTCCTCTGGGATACCGCGGCCTTGAATCGATCGGTATGGCCTATTATCCAGTTGGTCATATAGCCTCCGTAGGACCCTCCGGTAACCCCCATGCGGTTTTCGTCCACGAATGGCAGCTTTTCCACCTCGTCCGTGAAGGCCATTATGTCGTCGTAGTCCACCGTGCCGTATTTGCCCCTGATGTCGTCGAAGTCGTTGCCCTTTCCGTCGCTTCCCCTGGGGTTGCAGAAGGCCACCACGTAGCCTCTGGCGGCCCAGAGCTGCATCTCGTGAAAATACACCTCGCCGAAGGTCGTCTTGGGGCCCCCGTGGATGTGGATTATGGCGGGATACCTCTCGCCTTCCCTGTAATCCGTGGGTTTCATCACCCAACCGTCGATGGGCCAGTTCGGGTCGGAGCTGCTTGTAAGAGGTTCGGGAACGGACAGCTTCCTGTCGGACGTAGTCCATCCGTTGAAGTCCGAGACCCTTCGCTCCTCTCCGTTCTCCACTATGTAGAGGTCCTGGAGGGAGAGCCCTTTGAGGCCGATCACGGCGGCCTTTCCACCACTTACGTGGTAATCGTCCACGGAGGAGAGTTTTACGGTCTCCTGAACGATCTTTCCCGACAGGTCCAGAGAGTGCAGATGCGACTCGATTCCGTCGGTGGAGACGAACCAGATCTTGCCGCCGTCCACGAAGAAGGCCAGGTTGAGATCGGAGGTTCCGTAACGGCAGTCGCAGCCTATGGAGTTTCTGAGTCCTCTGTCGAGTCCGGGTGTGATCTCACTTGGGACGCCGTCTTTGAGCACGTGGAAGGTGACGTTCTCGTTTATGCCGTGCCTGTCGAGTTTCGACCCCGTGAGCACCACGGCTCCATCCAGATAGTCGGCGCACTTGCAGGCGAAGGTCCCGTCGGGGATAAGCTCGACGATCACCCCCGTTTCAAGGTCCAGCTCCCTGAGGCCGCTTTTTATGGGCCTTACGTCGATGAAATCCGGCCCGGTTATCAGTACCTTGGTCTTGTCCGGTGAGAGCCTGTAGCGATCCACGTCCAGCGTGTCGGGGGTCAGCTTTCTGGCTTTGCCACCCCTTTCGTAGAGGTACAGAGCCGTTCTCTTTTGGGCGGTGTACCCCCTGCCGTTGGAGCAGAAAGGCACCTGCTCGAAGACCATGTAGTCCGCTTCCGCCAGCTTTTCCGATTCCCTGGGAGCCTCTCCCGACAGGAGATAGCGGTTCCCTCCAAGGTGGACGATGGACGAGATCGTGAACTGCAGGGATCCGATAGGCTGGGCTTCCCCTCCCCCTGGAGCTATGGCGTACAGGTCGGTGGTTCCCTTTTCTGGGTCTTTCCTGTCGCTGGCGAAGACGATCTCCTCGCCGTCGTTGTTCCAGCAGAAACACTTTTCCCGTCCGGATCCCGTCAGAGGGCGATTTTCTCCGGAGTTCAGGATATGTAGCCACAGCTTCGAATCGTAGCGGTTTTTCTCCAGGTCAGCCTTGTGGACCGAGTAGCAGATCGATCTTCCGTCGGGAGAGATGGACGGACCGGATAGAAAGCGAAACTCCAGCAGGTCCTCAGGCGACATGTTTCCCTTTTTCATAGTTCATCATTCCTTTCTTTTGGTCTATTTTAATAAACTTAGAGATCGGGAGGCCGCAGGATGCGGCCTCCCGATCGTCTTGTAGTTCTGGATCGATTCTCCTACCCGAGCCCCTATCTGTCCCGCCAGACCTCGGTCAGTTCGGTCATGTAATCTCCCAAAAATGCCAGCTCTACCCCCTGGACGTCGGGGCGGGTGACAAGGCTGGTGGTCTGGTAGAAGAGGAACATCCAGACCGCGTCGTCCACTATTTGCTGCTCCGCCTTTCCGTAGAGCTCCCAACGTTTGTCGGGGTCGGTCTCTCTTCTGGCCTCTTTCAGCCAGCGGTCGACGTCGTCGTTTTTATATCGGCAGTAGTTGCCCTTGGGGCCGAAGTTGTCGGAACAGAACAGGGTGTAGAGAAAGTTGTCCGGATCGGCGTAGTCTCCGGCCCAACCGGCCCGGAAGAACTTGAAATCTCCTCGCCTAACCGCGTCGTAATGAGCCCCTACCTCGGAGGAGGACAGCTTGATCTTTATTCCCAGTTCTCCGAGTTGGGCCTGCATGGCCTCCGCTATGGAGCGGTGTCTGGGGTTGTTGTTGAAGTACAGCGTAAGCTCCAAACCTTTCGCATAACCTGCCTCCGAGAGGAGTTGTTTAGCCTTTTCCGGGTCGTACTCGTAGCCCTTCAGATTGTCGTTGTATCCCGGCATTCCAGGAGGTAGCACTCCTTTGGCCGGTTGGTATCTGCCGTTGAGGACCAGCTCGTTTATGCCCTCTCTGTTCACCCCGTAGTTGAGAGCCTGACGGAGTTTGAGGTTGTCCATGAACGGCTCGCCAGACTGGCTCATGCCGTAGTAATAGGTGTTGAGCCCCGGGCGCTCCTGGAAGGAGGGGCCGAAGCCGTCCTTGAGTTCCTGATAGTACTCGTCCGGTATGTCCGGAAGGACGTCTATATTGCCCTTTTTGAACTCCAGATAGGCTACGCCGTTGTCCGGTATGACCATGAGATCGACTCCGTCCAGGTATGGCAGCTTCACTCCCCTATCGTCCTTGTCCCAGTAATTCGGGTTTTTACGGAAAGAGGCGACGCTGTCGTGTTTCCATTCCTGGAGGACGAAGGGGCCGGTCCCTACGGGATGAAACGTGAAATTCTTGCCCCATTTTTCGGCGTCCTCTCGAGGAATCACCCCGAAGGACGGATAGGTCAGTACCGCCAGAAACGGCGCGAAAGGCTCGTCCAACGTAAACCGAACGGTGTAGTCGTCCAGGACCTCCACTCCGGCCCACTCGGAGACCTTGCCATCGCTGAGCTCCTGGTAGCCCTTTATCTTGTCTGCGAAGAAGACCCTGGCAGATTTCATCTTTACCAAACGCTCGAAGGAATATTTTACGTCCTCGGCGGTCATCTCTCTGCCTCCGTTGAGAGTAGGTTCTCCCAGTACGTTATCGTGAAAGAGCACTCCCTTTCTGAGGTGGAAGGTCCATACCCTGGAGTCGTCGTCGACCTCCCAGTTTTCGGCGAGGCAGGGGAGTATCTCCTTACCGGAAGGACTCGTCTTGACCAGTGTCTCTAGATAGAGATTGGTTCCCCTCGTGGCTGTGGTTATGTTGGATGTTACCGGGTCTAGCGACGGTGGGTCGTTTATTATCCTCCATCTGAGGATTCCCCCGTTTTTAGGATTCGCCGATACCGCGGTAGACAGGATAGTTACGATAAGGGTGCCCAGCAATGCCAGCGCAAAGGTTCTTTTCATTTTTTCTTCCCTCCATTTTCTCTCTGCCGAGATGATCGATCCCCATACGCCCTCTGTGATGTCAAGCTTTTTAGAATCCACAAAGGAATCCATTTTGAGGATACATTATGAGTATACTGTTCTTTTGGTATCGGAGCAATAGTAGCGGTGTTAAAAAGTAGGTGATTCTATCGACAAATAGGAGTATAATAAACTCATTGGTCCTTATGTTACATCGTCTTCATCTCTCGAGATTCCTCAAAAAAGACTACCTTTTCTATCTTCCTGCTTGTTGAGTCCT